>CAZARO010001127.1:0-2509 GCA_964487165.1 uncultured Solibacteraceae bacterium
CCATTGGCCCGGCGGCACGGCGACCAGCGGCGCGATGGGACCGTCGCCGGGGAACCACACCGCATAGGCCTTTCCTGGCCCGGCAAGGGCACTCCAACTGTCGGCCCCACCGACCACGATCCCATTGTCGGGGTGCATTTTTTCGAGCGGCAGCGACCGCATGAAGTCCAGCAATATTTTCAGTTGTCCGCGCAGCGCCGCGCTGCCCCCGCAATTGTAGCTGCCGGTGAACTTCGGCTGGTTAGTCCCGTCCTCATGCCCCACGGTAAAGCTGAAATCGAGATTGCCGTAGAGCCCGCCTCCGGAAAGCAGGAAATTCCAACCTTGCGTCCGGTAATTGAGATCGCCGGTGCCGTTGAAGCCGGTTTCGTTCATCGCCAGCAGGCGGCCCAGGTTCGGATTCGCCCGCAGAATCTCGGCGTTGGCGTCGTAGTGGACGTTGAAGATGGAGACCTTTGCGAAGTATCGGCGCAACTCTGTCTCCAGGATCGGCGAGCCCTGGTTGGTGATGTCCACGCTCATGAGGTGCTTGAGCGGCAGGCGGGACTCCTCGCTCGCCACCCACTCCGAGACGCGCGCGATCCAGGCCTTCACCGCAGCCGGCGGCTGTGAGGTAAAGCCCTCCTTCTCCTGGTTGGAGAACCACGGTTCATTGCAGAGGTTGAAAATCACGTTGGCATGTCGGTTCAACTCACGCACCAGTTTGCGGCAGTAAGCTTCCTGGCGGCGGAGCACGTTTCCATTGTCGAGGCTGAGGTAGCGCTTGCCATCGATGAGGGTGGCGCCGTTCACGTTGTTCTTCGGATTGAGCGGGGAGAAGTCGTAGCCCGGGCCGATGAAGAAGAGCACGGCCTCCACCACGATGCCGCGGCGCTCAGCCTCCTCGAAGAACTCGTGAAGGCGCTGGAAATAGGCGGGGTCCCACTGGTCCAAATCGAACTTGTTGCCGCCGCGGGCAAACCCCGGTGTTACACTGCGGGCCCACGGCGCCAGGAACCGACCCTCACGCGGCGCCAAGGGATTGTCCACCATACCGAACGATTCCAGCCCTTCCACATAGTCGCCGAGAAACACCCGGGTGTGATTCAACCCAGCGGCCTGGATCGTCGCCAGGTACTTGCGGAAGTCGAAATCGGGATTGACGATGGATCCGTAGTGTTCGCCGGACGCCACCAGGACGGTCGCACGGCCTTGCCACAGAAAGTACCGTGAGTTTTCCGGGTGGAGGCGGATCGGCGCCTCCTGACCGGCGACCATCGTGCAGAAGATCGAAATTGCTACGGCTGATCGGATGAGTGTCATTTGAGCAAATCTCCTTGGCTGCCACGAAGTCCGCCACGCCCCGCTGGCGCTCCCTCCGCATTGAATCCTTCCACTACCATCCGCGGGCGCTCGCCGCGGGTATCCATATGTTTCAACTCTGTCTGAATCGTCTTCCGCTCGCCGGGCATTAACGCCACATAGTTGTCGCTGTACAGCGCCGGCAGGATGCGGTCGCCGCTCTTCTCCCTGACGACCTTCAGATGGACCATCAGCGCCGGCTGCCTGGATATGTTCCGCAGTTCCGTGGTCAACAGCCACTTCGCTCCCTGCCGTTCCACCTTGGTGGAGGCTGCCACCTTCGCCTTCGTCAAGCCGCGGATCGCGGTATAGTCGTCCTGCTTGGCGCCGCGGAGGTAGAAATTCGATGAGAGCGCCTCGCTCCCGCGCGTCAACGTGAGGCGGATGAAGTGCACCGGCGAGAGACCCTGAGCGTACTCCAGCTTGAAGGGCGCGACGGTGCTGTCCTCGGCGCTATCGAGCGCGGCCGTCTTCTCCCACTGGAGCGAGCCATCCATGTTGAGGATCTCCGCGTGCGCGCTGAGGCCGACGACGTCGCCCGCGCTGTAATTCACCACCTCCACCGCGTCGGTCGCCGCATTCCACAGGATGTGCAGCGGCTCCGCGCCCTTCTTCGCCCCGAAGTACCCGGCGTCTGGGTCGAGGAAGTAATCGTAGGTCTGCCAATCTATATCCGGCCATGCGCAGTGACTCATCCAGAGCATCACCCCCATGCGGTTCCTGCTCTGCCCCTCGAACATACCGCGGTAGGCGTCGTAGTCGACGAACTGTGCCAGGCTCAACCAATCGGCTATGTTATCCGCCGCGCCATAGCTCTGCGCGATCGCGATTGAAAAAGGTCCCCGCGGGTTGAAATCGTGCATGGTCCAGATATCGCCCTGGGGCCACATCGCGGACTCCGGCATGATCAGGCGAAGGCTATCCATGGTCACTACGTTCGGCGAACCCATTTCACTGTGGAGCTTCGCCGGCGGGTGGGCGAAGTAGTACCTCAGGGGCTCGTTGCGATAGGGGCCGTGGCCCGTCACCACATAAGTCCCCGTACCCACGGTGTTGTCGTCGGCGGAGCTCGGAATGTAGTGCAGTCCCGGATGCAGCCCGGCGATGAGCGACCGGAGGCCGTCGTCGAGCGGTTTCGGCGGCAGGCCCTCGTTGCGGCCGCAGTACA
>CAZARO010001128.1:0-2508 GCA_964487165.1 uncultured Solibacteraceae bacterium
CAGCGAGAATCTGAGCGTACCCAGTGCGCCAGACGCCATGCCGCTGCGGGATATTTATCGGTGTGAATCCGTGTCATCCGTGGCCCATTCTCCTTGACGAACATAAGGCAATAGGCCACGGATGGATACGGATTCACACGGATTCAGAACTTCGAAAGGACCACGGAGATTGAGCCGTTGGCGCGTACGTACTCTTACGACGATCGTTCCTACTTCGATATTGCGCACCCTGCGGGAAGGGGGCGGAAAGGGTAACCGAGACGCGACCAGAGGGACCGGTCTGCCCTCAGAAACGCGCCGGCGGCTTGGCCGAGAGGCCCCGCCTGGCCAGCGGATCGTCGGGAAAACGCTTGCGCAGGTCTTTCAGAGTGTCAGCGGCTTCCGTCGAGCGCCCCAGCCGCGCCAGCGAATCGGCTTTGTAATACAGACTGGCCGGGACCCGCTTGCTGTCGGGATAAGTCTGCAGGAGCGCGTCGAACGCCTTTACGGCATCGTCCCACTCCTGGTTGGAGTAGTGAATGCTGCCGACATAATACTGAGCGTCCAGCGCTTGTCCGGTGGTTCCGAACTTAGCCGCATAATCGGCGTACTCCTGTAAGGCAAGGCTTAACTTCCCGCCCAGCCGGTCGGCCTCCGCATTATTGAAAAGATCGGTGGCCGATATCTCGTTGGCGGATCCCAAGGCGCCCGCGTCCGGTTTGGCCGCTTGCGTGGACTTTACCAGGGTAGTGAGGTCGCTCACCTGAGTAGTGAGTCTGCTCATGCTGGCAGTAAGATCGTTCACCGCCTGCCGCATGGTGCTCAACTGGTCGGCCACACCCTGCATCTGGCTTCCCACCGCGGCGATGGCATCCAGATTCCTGGTCTGCTGATCGTGTTGGCCTTGCAGGCTCTTCTGCAGGCTGTCGCTTAACGCGGCCATGGCTTTGGCGGACTGTTCGGCGGCCGCGCGCGCCTGGTCCGCGCCGGCCTGAGTCATATCCGCGAGTTTGCCCTCCAGCGACTTCTGGAGCGCTTTGATCTGCTCCTGCAAACCGCCGACATCGCGCAAGACTTCGAGCATCGTTTCGGTGGTCTTGTCCGCGCCAAATAGGGCGGGGGACGCAATGAGCACAAATATGAACACACGGCGGACCATTCTTGACGTTCCTCCTGCCACTTATTCATCCTACAGCTCCTAATGTCCGGTTGCACCCAGCCGCGCATTAGCGGAGAATAAGGGCAGCACCAGGGGGCTTCGGGATGGATATTTTCCAGCAGGGTTCAGCGGGGGGCGGCGCAGCTCACGCCCGAAACGATCTGATTACTATTTTTCAGAAGAGTGGCAAGCTGGTTACGGCGCTTCTGGAATCGTCCTCGCAGGCCATCGTCAGCATCGATCGCGGGGGCCGCATCGTGCTGGCGAATCGCCGGACCGAAGAGATCTTCGGATATAGCGGCGAAGAGCTGCTGGGCGCCCGTATCGAATTGCTTCTGCCCGAGTCCAAGCGTGTCACTCACACCCGCGACCGCGATAATTTCTTTAGTCACCCGCGCAGCCGCCCCATGGGAATCGGCATGGACCTGGCCGGCCGCCGCAAGGATGGCAGCGAAGTTCCCGTCGAAGTGAGCCTCAGCTACGTGGAAATGGACGAAGGCGTTTTCGCTATCGCATTCGTGAGCGACATCAGCCAGCGCAAGCAGCTCGAAGAGCAATTGCTGCACGCCCAAAAAATGGAGGCCGTGGGCCGGCTGGCCGGCGGCGTGGCGCATGATTTCAACAACATGCTGACCGTGATTTCCGGGTACAACCGCATGATCCTGGACGAGCTGTCCACCCTGGATCCGTTGCGCGGGTACGCCGAAGAGATCCTCAAGGCGGCCGACCGCGCCGGCGCCCTCACCAATCAATTGCTGGCCTTCAGCCGCCGCCAGATCATGCAGCCGCGGGTCATCAACGTGAATGCCGTGTTGATCCAGACGCAAAAAATGCTGCAGCGCCTTATCGGCGAAGATGTCGAACTGGTCCTCGACCTCGGCGTGAGCGTGGGTAACATCAAGGCCGACCCGGGCCATGTGGAACAGGCCATCGTAAATCTGGCGGTGAATGCGCGCGATGCCATGCCCATGGGGGGGCACCTGAGAATCGAAACTTCCAGCGTGGAGTTGGACGAAAACTACGCCAAGACTCACATGGGCGTGAAGCCGGGGCAGTTTACCATGATCGCGGTGAGCGACGACGGCCACGGCATGGATGCCGAAACCCGCCGGCACATCTTCGAGCCGTTCTTCACCACCAAAGAAAAAGGCAAGGGCACCGGGCTGGGGCTGGCCACCGTGTACGGCATCGTCAAACAGACCGGCGGAGACATCTGGGTCTATAGCGAGCCGGGACAAGGGACCACTTTCAAGCTGTATTTCCCGCGCGTTCTGGAACCGCTGTCGGAATCCTCCGGGGGGGATCCTTCGGCAACCAGGCGCAGCGGCGGCGAGACCATCCTGGTAGTGGAGGACGAACAGGCGGTTCGC
>CAZARO010001129.1:0-2504 GCA_964487165.1 uncultured Solibacteraceae bacterium
ATCCTGGACATCAACCTGTACCGGGACGACCTCAGCACCGTGGATATCAAGCCGGTGGTCAGCGCCACCGAGATTCCCTTCGATGTGGCAGGCAAGGACATCATCCTGATGGACGACGTGCTCTACACCGGCCGCACCATCCGGGCGGCGCTCGATGCCCTCTTCGACCATGGCCGTCCGGCGCGCGTGCAATTGCTGGTGCTGATTGACCGCGGCCACCGCGAACTGCCCATCGAGGCCAAATTCGTCGGCCGCAACGTGCAGACCAGCGATATCGAAATCATCGAAGTCAAGTTTCGGGAAATCGACGGCACGGAAAAAGTGCTGCTCGTGGAAAGGGCCGACGCGGGAGCGGCGTAAGTGAAAATGCCTGCCGGACTGCTGGGGATCGAGGAGCTGAGTCGCGCCGAGATCGAAGCTATTTTGGCGCGCGCCAAAGACTTTCAGCCGATACAAAGTCAGACTCTCAAGAAGCTGGACACGCTGCGCGGGAAGATGATCGTCAACCTCTTCTACGAGGCCTCCACGCGTACCCGCACCAGCTTCGAAATCGCCGCCAAACGCCTGGGCGCCGACGCCGTATCCATCACCGCGTCGGGCTCCAGCGTGTCCAAGGGGGAATCCCTCGTGGACACGCTCAATACCCTCGCGGCCATGCGTCCCGATGCCATCGTGATGCGCCACTCCGCCTCCGGCGCGCCGCACTTTCTGGCGCAACACCTGCCCACCCCCATCATCAACGCCGGGGACGGCACCCACGAGCATCCCACGCAAGCGCTGCTCGACGCGCGCACCATTCTCGACCGCGCCATGCATCTGGAAGGCCTGCGCGTGGCCATCATCGGCGACATCGCCCACAGCCGCGTGGCCCGCTCCAACGTATTTCTGCTGTCGAAATTCGGCGTCGATATCGTGCTCTGCGGACCCGCGTCGCTGCTGCCTGTGGAACTCGCCCAGCTCGCGCCCGGTGTGCGCCTCACCACCGATATTCGCGAGGCCATCCGCGACGCCGATGTCATCATGATGCTGCGCGTGCAGCTGGAGCGGCAGCATGAAGCCTCCTTCCCGGCGAGCGAGTATTTCCGCTTCTACGGCCTGCGCCTGGAGCATCTCGACCTCGCCAAACCCGACGCCATCGTCATGCATCCCGGGCCCATCAACCGCGGCCGCGAGCTCTCTTCCGAAGTGGCGGACTTCCAGCGCTCCGTGATCCTCAACCAGGTAGAAAACGGCATCGCGGTGCGCATGGCGGTACTCGAAAAGGTGATTGGATAAGCCATGTCGATTGTCATCAAGAACGGGCGTGTGATCGACCCGGCGTCGCAGCAGGACCGCGTGGCGGACGTGCTGATCGTGGACGGACTGATCGCCGGGGTGGCGCCCAATCTCTCGTCGCCCCATGCCGAGGTATTCGATGCCACCGGGATGATCGTGGCGCCGGGGTTTATCGACATGCACGTGCACCTGCGCGAGCCCGGATTCGAGCATGCCGAGAATATCGAGAGCGGATCGCGCGCCGCGGCCGCGGGCGGCTTCACGTCGGTCTGTTGCATGCCCAACACCAAGCCGGTGAACGACAGCGTCACCGTCACCAGCTACATCGTGGAACGCGCGCGGCGCAGCGCCGTGGTGAACGTGTTCCCTATCGGCGCCATTACCAAGGGCAGCGCGGGCGAAGAACTGTCGGCCATCGGCGGCATGAAGGACGCCGGAGCGGTGGCAATTTCGGACGACGGCCTTCCGGTGATGAACGCGCGCGTGATGCGCCGCGCCATGGAGTTCGCGCGGTCATACGATCTGCCCATCATCCAGCACTGCGAAGACCTGAATTTGAGCGCCGGCGGCGACATGCACGAAGGCGCGTCGTCGGTTCGCTGGGGTTTGCGCGGAATTCCCTCCGCCGCGGAAGACGTGATGGTGGCGCGCGATCTGGTGCTGGCGCAATTGACCGGCGCGCGCTATCACGTGGCGCACATTTCCACGCGCGACGCGGTGGCCATGGTCGCGTACGCCCGCCGCCGGGGGCTCCCGGTGAGTTGCGAGGCAACCCCGCACCACTTCGCCCTGGCGGATGCCGATATGGCCGCCTACGACAGTAATTACAAGATGAAGCCGCCGCTGCGCGCCTGCGGCGATCGCGAAGCAGTTACGGAAGCGCTGGTGGCAGGCACGATCGCCGCCATTGCCACGGACCACGCGCCGCACGCCGGCAGCGAGAAGATGCAGGAATTCGAGCGCTGCCCCTTCGGCATCATCGGCCTCGAAACTGCGATCGGGCTCGCGCTGGAGCATCTCGTCCACAGCGGCAAGCTGACTCTGGCGCGCATGGTAGAACTCTTTACGGCGGGCCCGGAATCGATCCTGCGCCTCGGCCGCGGCACTCTGGCCACCGGCGCTCCCGGCGACGTGACCGTGTTTAGCACCGATCTCGCCTGGACGTACGACGTGAACCAATCCCCTTCGCGCAGTCGCAACTCTCCGTTTGACGGTCACACTTTCCGCGG
>CAZARO010001130.1:0-2495 GCA_964487165.1 uncultured Solibacteraceae bacterium
AAAAGCATTGTTGTTGTCTCTCCTGCGAGTTGAAATTTGTATCTTCTATCCGACGTTCTTTACGGAGCGCCGGGTTACTACTGGTTCAACGTAAAGTTCACATCAATCGTGGTTTCTACCTGCACCGGCTCGCCGTTGAGCATCGTCGGCCGATAGACCCACGTCTTCACCGCATCCATGGCTGCCTGGATCAGGAGCGCCGGGCCGCCGAGAGAATGCAATTCCTGAATGGTGCCGTCCTTGGCAATGATCGCCGCCAGGTGTACTACACCCGAAACGCGCGCCGACTTCGCCAACTGCGGATAGACCGGCGGAGTCTTGCGGAGAATCATAGCGCCTTGAACATTGCCGCCCACCTTAATACGCGTGATGGTTTCTTTCTTGGCCACGGGCGGGGGCGGAGGCGGAGGCGGAGGAGCTGCCGAGGGGACAGCGCCGATAATGCCGCCCAGTACGCCACCTACTTGTCCGCCGGCCACACCACCGGCCACGCCGCCGACTACGCCGCCAACTCCCGAGGACGGTGGTGGCAGTTCATCTTCTTTAATAACGGCGATTTCCTTGGGGACGGTCTTGGGGGCCATCAGTTTGCCGGCATCGAACTGCCGCGGAATCACTTTTACCACCTTGACAGGAGGTGCGGCCGCCGGAGGAGGCGGTGGCGGCGGCGGTGGAGGAGGAGCCACCAGGAAACTTTGCAGCGTGGTGGCCGGGAGCACATCGGTGTAGATCAAAGGCAGAATCACGGCTACCGTGATCAAGACGATTTGCCCGGCGAAGGAAACCATTACCGTCCAACTCTTATTGGTCTTTCCTACGCCCTCTACGAATGTCTGTTCAAACATACGAGCTTCCTTTCCCTATCGGACCGCGGCGGCTGGCAAAACGCCTGGTGCCGCGGCGTTTTCAACTCATCGGACCGCCTTGGTCGGATTCTTGCGAACAGCGTCCACTCTCGGAGCTGCCGGCCCGCCACCCACTACGGGCGGTTTCGGACCTCCCGGCCCGATCCGGCGGCGATCCGCATAATTATGCCAGAACAACACGATCGGGCTGGCGACGAATACCGAGGAATATGTTCCCACGATGATCCCGCACACCAACGCGAACGAAAATCCATTCAACACCGGGCCGCCCCAAATGAACAGGGCGATCACCGTCAGAAACGTCAGGCCCGAGGTCATGACCGTCCGGCTCAGGGTCTGATTCACCGCCCGATTCATCACCGCTTCCAGAGATTCCTTGCGCGAAAACTTGAGGTTCTCGCGGATCCGGTCGAAGATCACGATGGTATCGTTCATGGAGTAGCCGACCAGCGTCAACAGCGCCGCGATCACGGTCATGGAGATCTCTTTATCGAACAGAGAGAACAATCCAACGGTGATCAGGGTGTCGTGGAAGCACGCGATTACCGCGCCTAAACCGTAAATCCACTCGAATCGGAACGCGATGTACACCAGCATGCCGGCCAGGGCGTACAAGGTGGCGAACAATGCCTTCTGGCGCAGCTTCGCGCCCACTTTGGGGCCAACCATCTGTGCGGAGACCACGTGGAACGGCGCCAAATAACACTCCTGCCGAAGAGTGTTCATAATACCAGAGTTCATTCCCGGAACGGAACGCAAATCGTCGAAATTTGCGATCAAACCGGAATGGTGGGTGTTTATCTCGCCCAGGATGCCGCTCGCCAGGGTCTGCAATTGCTGTTCGCTCATGGCGACGCCCGCCCGGGCCAAGGGATCGCGCAGGCGGTTGGCCAACTCTTCCACGCTGGTATTGTTGAGATCGAGCTTGCCGCTGCCGGGCTGGCCGAAGGTGTCGGTGAGCACGGCCCGCATTACGTTCTGGTTCGTGTTCATCTCGCTCTCACCCTGGCCCTTGGCTTCGGTCTGGATTTCGACGGTGTTCACCGCCCCGTTACCGCTCAAGTCCTGGACGCTGACCTCGCCCGTCACCTTATGCAGCATGGCGGCGCGGATCTTGTTGTCCTCGGGAGGGTTGGCGAACTTCACCTGGATCAGCGTGCCCTCCTTAAAGTCGATGCCGTATTTGAGACCACCCTTAGCGATGATGCTCGTCACCCCGGCTACACTCAGCACCAGCGAGGCGATGATGAAGGGCCATTTCTTGCCCAGAAAGTCGTAGTTCGTGTTCTTGAATAATTCCATCGAGCGTTGCCGTGCTGGTGCGCTCCATACCAATCAGACACCAGCTCCTTATATTTTGTTCCCGTTCGAACCGCCGAAGCGGAACTTAAATGCTCAAAGGCTCCGTTCCGCGCCGCCCCGAGAGCTCCCAATTGAAGATGGTGCGGGAAACGAATACCGCGGTGAAAACATTGGCTATCAATCCGATCGTCAATGTTACCGCAAATCCACGTACCGGTCCTTCTCCGAACAGGAAAAGGAAGGCGCAGGACACCACGGTAGTGACGTGGGTGTCGACAATCGTCCACCAGGCTTTGTTGAAGCCGGTCTCGACGGCGGCATAGGTCC
>CAZARO010001131.1:0-2492 GCA_964487165.1 uncultured Solibacteraceae bacterium
CGCGGCTCGGAAGGGCGCCTCTGTGTTAGCCAGAGCCTACCGAGCCGCGACCGCGAGGGAGCGGTAGATCAGCCGAGCCCGCCGCATTAAGCCATGGGGAGCGCCACTTGATATTCTGGATCGAGTATGGCGAAGTTTATCTGGCTGTTTACCGCTGTGGCGCTGGCGGCCGCGCTGGCGCCGGCGCAGGATGGCCCGGAGCAGATTCTGCAGCGGGCGGTGGCGCTCCAGCAGTCCGGCGACATGGAGAAGGCGATTCCGCTCTATCGCGAATTCCTGAAGCTCGCGCCACAGGCGCCGCCGCAGATCCGGTCCAATCTCGGCGCCGCGCTGGCCGGAACGGGGCGTTATGAGGAAGCGATCGCCGAGTATCGGCAGGCGCTCAAAGATCTTCCTGGCGATCCGCGCATCCGGCTGAACTTCTCGCTGGCGCTCTACAAGTCCGGGCAGATTTCCGAGGCCGCCCAGGAATTGGCGACGCTGCACACCGCGCAACCCGATAATTTACAGGTGACGGAACTGCTGGCCGATTGCTGGCTGCGGCAGGGACTGAACACCAAAGTGATCGACCTGCTGACCCCCGTGGAAGCCGCGAACCACGCCGACCTCGCCCTGGCATACATGCTGGGGACGGCGCTGCTGCAAGAGAAGAACCTGGATAAGGGACAGCAGATGATCGATCGCATCCTGCGCAACGGCGATTCCGCCGAGGCCCGTTTTCTGATGGCCACAGCCAAACTGAACGCCATGGACTTCAACGGCTCAATCGCCGACCTGCAGAAGGCGGCCTCATTGAATCCCAACCTGCCGGACATTTATTACTACCTGGGCGTGGCGCATAAAGAGGTAGGCGACCAGGCGGCGGCGCGCAAGGACTTCGAGAAAGAACTGGCGCAGAACGCCAACGATTTCGGCTCTAACTTGAACCTGGCCCTGATGCTGAAGGAAGACAACGATTTCGAGGGAGCCAGGCGGCTGCTCGACCGCGCGCTGCGAGTGCGGCCCGGCGATCCGGGTGCGCTCTATCAGGTGGCCAGCATCGACCTGGAGACCGGTAAGATCGACGCGGCGCGAATCAAACTGGAGGGCATCCTGAAAGATTCGCCGCAATTTATCGAAGCTCACATTACCCTGGCCACGGTCTACTATCGGCTGAAGCGCAAGGACGATGGCGACCGGGAGAAGGCCCTGGTGCAGACATTGAATGCCGAAAAAGACGCCAAAGAGGCCCGGGATAAGGATAAAGATAAGGGCAAGTAATCGGCGCGAGTCGGCCGGTTACTGCGCGGCCTTCTCGTCCACGGTGAGAATCTGGTCGGCCGCTACATTGCGCAGCGCCTGGTGAATCCCACTGGGCCAGTGGATCTCGACCGACGAAATCTTAGTCTCGGGTCCGAGCCCGAAATGCACCCGTTTATCGCTCGACGACATGAACCCCACGCTGACGTCGACTTGGTTGTACAGCACCCGGCCCGATGCGGTGGTGATTTTGACCTGCGCCCCGATGGCATCGCGTGCGCTCTTGTGCCCGATGAGGTTCAGCAGCAGCCAGTGGTTACCGCTGTCGGCGGTATTCATGAGGATCCGCGGGTGCTCATTGAGCGATGTCACTACGATGTCCTGGGCGCCATCGTTATTTAGATCGCCGAAAGCCGAGCCGCGCTGATACCCCACGTGCAGGAAGTCCTTCCCCATCTCTTCGGAGACGTCGAGGAACGTCTTGCCGTCTACGTTCTCGAACATGGTGTCGTGTTGCGCCGATTTGGCGTTCACCTGGTCCACATCCCCGTTGGAGGAATAGATATCCTTCCAGCCATCGTTGTTGTAATCGATAAATCCGTTACTCCAGCCCGAGTAGGCGGCACTTAGTTTTTGCACCTTGGAAGTATAAGAAGACGGCTGGAAGAGGTCTCCTTTGTTGCGCAGCAGTCCCCAGATCTGTCCCATCAGGTTGTTATAGAAGATATCCACCTTACCGTCGTTATCGTAATCCTTCGCGTCGCTGCCCATGGAAGAGCCGGTGTGGGCGTTATCGTTATAGGCCACGCCCAACTCGAGTCCGCGTTCCTCGAAGGTGCCGTTCCCTTTGTTCATGAAGAGGGCGTTGGGCTCGGTGTCGTTGGCGATGAACACGTCCAGGAAGCCGTCGTTGTTGAAGTCGGCGATGGAAATCCCCATGCCCTTGCCGGGAGCGGCGCCGAATCCGGACTTCTCGGTAACGTCCTCGAATTTACCGTGGCCCAGGTTGTGGTACAGGCGGTGCGCCGCGTTCTTGTATTTCCGCGGATCGCAATAAAAATCCTTGTCGCCCATGGTGCAACGGATATCGGTCTGCGGGCTCCAGGTGGTGTAGTTGGAAACCACCAGGTCGAGCAGGCCGTCGTTGTCGTAGTCGAACCATGCCGCCGCCACACTGAGGACACCGGGTGGCTTGCGTCCGATGCCGGAAGCCGCGGTCACGTCCGTGAAGGTGCCGTCCCCGTTGTTGTGAT
>CAZARO010001132.1:0-2486 GCA_964487165.1 uncultured Solibacteraceae bacterium
ATTTTCGCCCCAGCCGAGCGAATCAGGGTCCCTTTCTTGAGGGCGCGAGCAAACTCTCGTTGTGTCTGCCGGCGACCTTGGGGGGTCGCGTACCAGGCTTCTGCGGTGTTGGGCTTCGGTTTCATCACGTCAGTCGATTTGCGGGGCATACCTGCTCCTCTCCGGGACATTCATTTCATAGGCAGTCACTGTTCGGAACAGCTTCCTGCGGATAGTGAACACGACTACCAGATACCGCCCGGATGCCGTCTTGCCAAACAGCTTCCATCGTTTCTCTCGTTTGATGGTTCTCGCGGGGACGACTACGCATTTGCCGTCCGTGACCTCTTCGACTTCGAAAGGTGTGACGGCGTGGCGCACGATGTGACCCACGTTGGCGTTGTCCCAGTCGAAGCCCTCGATCTTTTCGAGCACGACCCCAGTATATACGATTCATGTATATACAGCCACTCCGCCGAACGCCTCGCCGATTTGAAATCTGCCGAACCGCCAGATGTCAGCAAGGGGCGTGTTACGGCAAAGTGGCCCGGCAGGTGAGTAGGCCAACTTCCGGATGGGCGCGATTCGGAAGGCAGTGGAAGGCGTCGGCGAAATACAGTGTGGTTTGTCGCCATCTCTTTGATTGGAGCATCGGGGTCGACTGCTCGTGCTTTATGACGGGCTACCCAGAGAAAGCCAGACTTCAATCGCGGAAGGAGTTCGCGCGGCACCTTGCCGGCTGACGATGTCTGTTTTGAATGGCAATGCTTCCTGGCCTGCCGTTCCGAGATTGAGGGAGTATTGAGTTCAAACCCTCGACGCGATTCGGCTGGCGATTTCCCGGCGTTCTTAACCGAACGGAATTGGGCCTCAGCCCGCTTCACCGCGTCCCGGCTTCCTGCTGGTGAAATGTTCGAGACAGGTGGCGATAGCGCTAAACGATATCTCGACACTCGGTCCCAGCTCCCTGACCATGCTGCCCCGTCTCGCATCTTTGAATCGTAACTATTTCGCCGGTAGAGCCTGCGTCTTCTCCGCCGGCATCCAGACTTCTCTCTTCTCCAACCGGTCGTACCAGTTGAATTTCAGGATGACCGACGTCACCGCGATCGCGGCCAGGCAATACCAGATGGCGGGAATGTTCGTCCGCAGCACGATGTAAATCGGCAGAGCGACCAGCGCCACCTGCCAGACCATCCCGACCACGATGTTGAACATGTCGCGCAGAAAATCCGGGTTCGGCTGAAACTTGGGGTCCTGCGCCATCACCTTGGCCTTAATCGGACCCCAGAAACCCCACGGGCGCACTTTGCGGTAGAAGTCCATCAATACCTCATCCTCTTCCGGCGGGGTGAGGTACGTGCCGAGCAGGCAGCCGACCATGCCGACGATGAACACCAGGGCGAATCCGATGGAGACTTCCAGGTTCAGCGAGTGCAGGCTCGCCCAGTCTTGGAGCGAGGGAATCCGGCTCATGATTCCGGGAATCGCCAGCGAGCCGGCGATGCCTGTGACCATGCCCCAGAAGTAACCGTACCCGTTGAAGCGCCACCAATACCACTTCAGGACGTTGGAGGCGGTGTAGCCGCCCCATAGGCCGGAGACGATCCAGATCACCACCGAATTCACCGAGGCCACGAACCAGCCGATCAGAACTCCAATCACCACCACCAGGAACGAACTGAGATAGCTCAGCCGCACATAAGTGCGGGGAGCCGCGTTGGGATTGATGTAGCGCTTGTAAATGTCGTTGACGAAGTACGGCGGCGCCGCGTTCACCGTGGCGGCGAAGTTCGACATGTAGGCTGCCAGCAGACCGGCGATCAGGAATCCCAACAGGCCGGCCGGGACGAAGCGTCCCAGCGCGTACGGCAATACCAGCTCGAAATCCATCTTGGTGCCCATGCCTTTGATCTGGTCGCTGAAGAAAACGATCGCCAGGATGGTCAGGCCGGTGATCAGGAAATACCGCGGGAAGGTCAGCACCACGTTGACCCATCCGCTCATCATGGACGCTTCGCGCGGATTTTTGGCGGAGAGCACCCGCTGCATATCGTAGTTGGGCGCCGGGCCGGCCGCGCTGATCAGCACGCCCTTGAACAACAGCGCCATCACGAAGAAGCCGAACAGACCGTAGCCATCCTCTGCGATCTTCGCGTTCGCCGCGGGAATCAATGTGGACCAATCCAGGTTGAGGTGCCAGCCGAAGAAAAGATTGTCCCAACCGGCCGGAACACACCTGGCCAACGTCCCTGGCGCGATCTTCATCATGGCGATGATGCCCACCGCAAAGGAGGCGATGGAGAGAATGCAGAACTGCATCACCTCTGTGACCACCACGCTGAACATGCCGCCCTTGATGACATAAATGGTGGTGGTCGCGATCAGCGCCAGTGCGTATTGGTTGGGACTGAGATTCCAGGGCAGGAAGGTGGACGCGAATTTTCCGATCCCCTTGAATCCGTAACTGAAGAACCCGATGATACCGAAGAAAGCGTAGATCACGA
>CAZARO010001133.1:0-2484 GCA_964487165.1 uncultured Solibacteraceae bacterium
TACTGAGCCGCGACTGCAAAGGAGCGGTTGCGGGGTTTAGTACGAGGGAGCCCCCTGATCAGTTAAGCACCCTCAGATCGCCCCCTGCAACCTAAACACCCCGTCCCGGTGTCTAATAGAGAAATGAAGTTCCTCCTTACCGCCATTCTTCTGCCCTCGCTCGCCGCCGCTGCCATTCTGCCGGACGCCATCGGCGCCTACCAGCGCGGCAAACCCTCCAAACCCGCCCTCTCCGACCAGGCGATCTGGACCGAAATCGGCCTGAAAAGCTTCGAAACCGCCGTCTACCAGAACGGAACCGCCAAATTCACGGTCACTGCGTGGCAACTGCCGGACACCACCGGATCCCTGGCCGCCTTCGACTGGCAGCGCCCCGCGACTGCAACGCCCTCCACGGCGGCAAACCTGGCTGCGGAGACGCCCGACGCCCTGCTTTTGGTCCACGGGAACTACCTCCTCTCAATTGCCGGTTATAAGCCTTCTAAAGAGGAATTGGACGGGCTCACCGGTTCGCTTAAGAACGTCGACGTGACGGTGCTTCCCGTGCTGCCCGGCTACCTGCCGACGAATGGCCTCGTACCCAATAGCGAAAGGTACATTTTGGGACCGGTTAGCCTGCAGAAGTTCGCTCCGGGGATTCCCCCGTCCGTGGCCGCCTTTCATTTCGGAGCGGAGGCCCAAATGGGAGTTTTCCACAACCCCAAGGGCGATGCTCCCATGCTGATTTTCAAGTACCCGACCCCGCAGATCGCCATGCAGCGGATTACGGAGTTTCAGAAGTTGGACGGGGCGATGGCCAAGCGCAGCGGTCCCCTGGTGGCGCTGGTACTAGCCCCCCCGGACCCAGATTATGCCGAGAATCTCCTCGCCCAAGTGCGATACCAGGCCGAAGTGACCCTGGACGAATACGTCCCCACGCGCCGCGACAACATCGGCGACCTGGTCATTAATGCCTTCGTTCTCATTGGGATACTGCTGGCTTTCGCGGTGGTTTCGGGCTTCGCCCTGGGCGGATTTCGAGCTCTCAGGCGGCGATCCCGCCACGGCGAAGAGGCCGACGCGATGATCACCCTGCACCTCTAACGGCCCCGATGTCGCTACATAAACTTCCGGTTTTGTTTGCCTTAGACTGAAATTCCGATGTGGAAAACCAGGCTTTTGGCGCCCCCCTCCAAATGAGCCAAAAATGCACGCATCCGCAAGTGACCCACCGAGAGTGGGTTACGACCGAAAATTTTGGTCCGGATTTTCGCTTGACTGGAGGTCCGTTAGGAAATAAGATCCAACTACCAAAGTTTTTGACGGTTGCGATTCCGTCGAAACTGATTCTCCCATCGAACATCACCCCTGTTGAAACAGGGGGGTACGAAATGCTCATCCTTCGGGGTGAGCATTTCTTTTTAGCGCTTCCGTTATGATTCCACTCCCGAAACGGATACCATCAACTTGAGACCCATTTGATGACAGATCAGAAGTTGCAGGTAATCCCCCTAGGCGGATTGGGCGAATTCGGCATGAATATGACCGCTATCCGCTACGCCAACGACATTATTGTGGTGGACTCCGGAATGATGTTCCCCGATGCCGAGCTCCTGGGCGTAGACCTTGTAATGCCCGACATCACCTTCCTCAAGGAAAACCAGGAGTACGTGCGAGCCCTGATCCTGACCCATGGGCATGAGGACCACATCGGCGCCGTCCCCTACTTCCTCAGCGATATCGACGTCCCGGTCTACGGCACGGCCTTCACCCTGGCCCTGGTGGAGCGCCGCATGGAGGAATACGACCTTGAGGAAGAACCCCGGCTGAACGCCGTTAAGCCCAAGCAGATCATTGAGATCGGCCCTTTCAAGATCGAATTCATCCACGTTACCCATTCCATCGTCAGCTCCGTCGCCCTGGCCATCACCACCCCGCTCGGCGTCATCATCCACACCGGCGACTTCAAGGTCGATCCCACCCCCACCGATAACGAGCTCTTCGACCTGCACACCCTGGCCGAATATGGCAAGCGCGGCGTGCTGCTGCTACTCTCCGATTCCACCAATTCCGACCGCCCCGGCTACACCGAATCCGAGCGCGCCGTCCGCCCCCGTATGGAAGAGATCTTCAACCGCGCCGAGGGCCGCGTGGTGGTTTCGTGCTTCAGTTCCTCCATCCACCGCATCCAGCTGGTGCTTGACCTGGCGCAGGAGTACGGCCGCCGCGTGGCCGTCATCGGGCGCAGTATGGTCTCGGTCACCGAGATCGCCCACTCCCTGGGCCTGCTGCAGATTCCCGACGGCATCCTGCTGCGGCCGCAGGACGCCATGGGCCTCGCCCCCGATAAAGCGGCGTTCCTGGTCTCGGGCACCCAGGGCGAACCCATGTCGGCACTCTCGCGCGTAGCGGTCGACAATCACAAGCACGTCTCGGTGGAAAAGGGCGACACCGTGGTGCTCAGCTCGCGCATCATTCCCGGCAACGAGAAGGCCATCTTCCGCA
>CAZARO010001134.1:0-2483 GCA_964487165.1 uncultured Solibacteraceae bacterium
AGCGCACGGAGGGTGAAAGCGCCGAAGTGCTCAGCCCTTTCAGCGATGCGAACCGAGACGCCGATGCGCGCGCCTTTGCGGCCCTGATGCGGCACGTGAAAGCCGTGGATCGCCAGCAGCGCACGGTCGTCATGATCCAGGTGGAGAACGAAATGGAAACCTGCGACCGCTCGCCCGCCGCGCGGCAGGCATACGCGGGGCAAGCGCCGAGGGAACTCATGGACTTCCTACAAGCGCACAAGGATGCCTTGGCCCCCGAGCTTCGCCAAGTGTGGGAGGCGGACGGCTCCAAGACATCCGGAACCTGGGAGGAAGTCTTCGGCCAAAGCGCCGCTGCTGGTGAGATCTCAATGGGCTGGGCCTTCGCGCGCTACGTGGGTCGGGTGGTTGAGGCGGGCAAAGCCGAGTACCCGATCCCGATGTACTTGAACAGCCCGGGGTCCAGCTTTCGGAAAGGCCGTGGCGCGGGCTGTCCGTGCGGCGGCGCCCCCATGCCCGACCTGGTCGATGTGTGGCGGGCCGGGGCCCCGAAGATCGACATTTTCTCCCCGGATATCTATGACGCCGACTACGCGTTGATGTGCGCGCGATACACCCGCTCTGGAAACCCGCTATTCATACCGGAAACGCGGGGATTCCCGCCGAACAACCTGGCGGCGCGTGTTCTCTACGCTTTCGGACGCCACGACGCGATCGGATTCTCGCCCATGGGGATCGAAAGACCGCCGGCTCCCGACATCGAGCTGACCAGCGCCTACGACGTAATCTGGCAACTGGCACCGTTAATTTCGGCCCACCAGGGCGACGGCACGATGTCGGCCGTCCTGTTGTCCCCGAAAGACCCGCCACAAAGACTCAAGGTTGGAAGCTGGACGCTCGAAGCCTCGTTTGTGATGCCCCGCACGCAGCCTCCGGCGGCGCCGCCGCCAACGCCCATCTGGAACGCCGCGGCGATTTTCATTCAGACCGGCCCGGAGGAGTTCTATGCTGCGGGTACGGGTGTGAACGTGCGTTTCATTCCCGACACGCCGGGACCTCGGCTGGCTAGCCTGGCCACTGTGGAAGAAGGCGTTTTCGTCAACGGCAGGTGGGTTCCAGGGCGGCGTATGGCGGGAGACGATACCGGTTCGCGCAGACTGGTATTGCCCAGACTGCATGACGAGCCGGTTGAGCATCCGGCCCTATTTGGAGCGAGTCAGAAAGGCATTGAGCGCGTGACGCTGTACCGCTTCGAATAGCGCGCATCGGAAAGCGTCTCGAAGATTGGCGCAGAGGAGGTTGCTCATGACATTTCGGACTCTATTATCGTTTCTCTTGATATGCTCGCCGGCCCTCGCGGGGCACCGCCATCGGAGAACTTCGCGGCGGCCATGGGCAGGGGCAGAACCTGTCTCTGCGAAGCCATCAGACGGATCGCAACCCAGACCGCTTTGCGGGCATTCAGCGCTTCACTCTGTACCGTTACGGAAAGGTCGTATCGTGAGAGGAACCTCCGGTTGTCTGGCTCTCGTATTCGGGTTCACTGCCCTGGCCGCAGTTGCGCAGGTCAAAGAGCGGCCGGTTCCGCGCCTCGTGAAGAAGGACGGACGCTGGGCGCTGTTTGTGGATGATGCCCCCTATTTCATTTTGGGGGCGCAAGTGAATAATTCGAGCGGATGGCCGGCTCTGCTCCCGAAGGTGTGGCCCGCCATGGAGTTCATGGACGCCAACACCGTCGAAATTCCAGTCTATTGGGAGCAGTTCGAGCCCCAGCCGGGCGAGTACGACTACAGCGTGGTCGACGCTCTCCTGGCGCAGGCTCGGACTCACCGGCTGCATTTGGTCCTACTTTGGTTCGCAACCTGGAAGAATGGCAACCCGCACTATATCCCGGAGTGGATGAAGCTGGCGCCGGAACGGTATACGCACGTGGTTGATGGAAACGGCATCCCGGTGGATTCTCCGTCGCCCTTCTGCGCCGCCTCGCTCGACGCGGACGCCAAGGCCTTCGCCGCTTTGATGCGTCACCTCAAGGCGGCGGACGCCCAGCGAACCGTGTTGATGGTGCAGGTGGAGAATGAGCCGGGAACCGGGGGCAACCTCCGCGACCATTCGCCGGAAGCGCAAAAACTCTTCGACGGCCCAGTCCCGGACGATGTCCTAAAAGCCATGCACGCGCCATCCCGCGCGCCTTCCCCGAATTGGCGGGACGTCTTTGGCCCGGACGCTGAAGTCTGCTTCCACAATTGGTCCGTGGCGCGATATATCGGGCAGGTGGCCGCTGCCGGCAAGGCCGTATACCCGCTGCCCCTCTATGTCAACGCCGCGCCGGGAACGCATCGCTGCGCCGTATTGCCGGATCCCACACAACCCGGCGCGCCGGCCCGGTATGAAGATGGCGGCCCGAGCAACAACGTGGTTCCGATCTGGAAGACCGCCGCGCCCGCGGTCGATATGATCTCACCCGACGACTACGCCACCGACTCGACGGGTTATCTAAAGGC
>CAZARO010001135.1:0-2481 GCA_964487165.1 uncultured Solibacteraceae bacterium
GCGCGTCACTTTCACGCCCAGCGGCTTCAGCAGACGGGCCAGGTAGACCGCGGTGGCTTCGCCCTCGACCGTAGGATTGGTGGCTACGATCACCTCGGCGATTTCGCCCTGGCCGATGCGCTCCACCAGCCCTTTAATCTTGAGCGACTCGGGCCCGATGCCGCGCAGCGGCGAGAGCGCGCCGTGCAGCACGTGGTAGCGGCCGTTGAACTGGCGCGTGGTCTCAATTCCCACGATGTTGTGCGGCTCCTCCACCACGCAAACCACCTGCGGGTCGCGGTTCGGGTCGCGGCAGAACTGGCACTGTTCGCTATCGCTAATGTTATTGCAGATCTCGCACAAGCCGAGCTTGTCCTTGACGTCGAGAATGGCTTGCGAGAGACGCTCGGCGTCATCGCGGCCGGCGCGCAGAACGTGAAACGCGAGACGCTGGGCGGACTTCTGTCCGATGCCGGGGAGGTGCTTGAATTCGGTGATCAGGCGGGCCAGCGGTTCGGCGAAATCGGGCATCGGCTCTTGGTCACCTTAAATCAGGCCGGGGGGCAGGCCCATGCCGCCGAGCATGCCGCCCATCTTGGCCTGCGACTGGTCGTCCACCTTCTTGGTGGCCTCATTGCAGGCGGCCACGATCATGTCCTGGAGCATCTCAACGTCGCCCGCGACTTCGGGCTCGATCTTGACCGACAGCAGGTTCTTATGGCCATCCATTTTCACCGTGACCATGCCGCCGCCAGCCGTGGCTTCGACCTTAATCTGCGCGATTTCCTGCGCCAGCTTCTCCTGCATTTGCTGGGCCTGGCGCATCATCTGCTGCATGTTGCCGGGTAGTTTCACGTTACGACTCCTTAAGGTTGCGAACTTTGCGGACTTCTCCGCCGAACACTTCCTGGAAGCGCCGGACTTCCGGGTGAGAAAGGGCGCGGCTCGCGGCCTGATCTTCTCCGGCGGCTGGTGCGAGCTGTATGGAGGCGGCCGGTGGCGCCGCGTCGCCGACCGTGATCCTCAGGCGAAGCGGCTTGCCGAAGACTTCGCGCACCGCTGCCTCCATGGCGCCATCCTTGAAGTAAATGGCGTAGGACTTGGCCGTGACCACGGCAAGCTCCGCGCCGCTCACCGCGATGCTGGATTCCTCCACCGCGTCGGCCAGGTGGGTCAGGCCTTTATCATGGAGGTAAGCATAGAGGCGCTCGCGCGGATCGCCGGCGGCCATCGGCGCGGGCGCCTCCATCGCTACTGCGAGGGCGTTGGCGCCGGACGATTGCGGCTCGGGCGGGCGCGAGGCGGCCTTCTTGGCGCGATCGAGCTCGAAGGGCGATGGTCCGCTGCGCGGCTGCGATATGGCGGGCGCGGGCGGCCGCGCGGGTGCGGACGAGGGAGGGGGCGGCGCGGACCGCGGCGCCGGGGCCGAGACTCGCGCCAGCGCTTCTTCGATGGGTAACAAGCGGCCGGCTTGCACCAGGCGGAGCAGGCCGATTTCCAAGTGGAAGCGCGGCTGCAGCGAATACTGGAGGTCGCGGAACAGGTCGAGCGAGAGCTGCAGATAGCGCGTCAGGTCTTCTTCCGAGAAGCGCGCCGCGATGGCCGCCAGCTTTTCGCGCTGCTGGGCGGAAGCAGCCACCAGGCGCGGCGCCGCGCCGGAGATGCGCAGCACCAGCAGATTGCGCAGGTAGCGCGAGAGTTCGCGCGCGAAATGCTGCAGATTCAGGCCGTTCCGTTCGAGCTCGTCGACCACTTCGAGCATCCGGCGCGAATCGCCGTCGAGCAGGGCTTGCGATACCTGTTCGAGCGACTCGATGGAGAAAGCACCCAGCAGCGCGCGGACTTCGGCGGCGTCGAGTTTGGACCCGCAGCAGGCGATGGCCTGATCGAGCGCGGAAAGCGAATCGCGCACGCTGCCTTCGCCGGCGGCGGCCAGGACGGCGAGCGCTTCGGGGTCGGCCTGAATGCCTTCCTGCTCGCAGATCCAGGCCATGCGGCGGATCAGGTCTTCGAAATCCACCGAGCGGAAACTGAAATGCTGACAGCGCGAAGCGATGGTGGCCGGAATCTTGTGCGCCTCAGTGGTGCAGAGCACGAAAACCACCCACTCGGGGGGCTCCTCGATGGTCTTGAGGAGCGCGTTGAAAGCTTCGTTGGTGATCTGGTGGGCTTCGTCGACGATGAAGACCTTGTAGCGGTCGCGCGCCGGCTGGTAGCGGACATTTTCGCGCAGTTCGCGCATTTCGTTGATGCCGCGATTGGAAGCGGCGTCGATTTCGATGACGTCGACGGTGCCGCCGGCGGTGATTTCCCGGCAACTGGGGCATTCTCCGCAGGGCGTGGCGGTGGGCCCGTGAATACAGTTGAGGCAGCGTGCCAGAATGCGGGCGATGGTGGTCTTTCCGGTGCCGCGCTGCCCGGAAAAGATGTAGCCGTGGGCGATGCGTTTCTGGGCGATGGCGTTTTCGAGGGTGGTCTTGACGTGCTCCTGGTTGACCACGT
>CAZARO010001136.1:0-2476 GCA_964487165.1 uncultured Solibacteraceae bacterium
CTCGATTCAAGAGAGGCATCACGCGCCAACCAGTTCGTCGCGAGGGCTAAGGCTCGGCGCCGACCGGGCCATGCGGATCATGGTGGAAATATTGATGGTGGCGTTGGTCAACTCCAGGATTGTACCGCCAATGGACCCGGTGACGATGGCGTTGGCCAGCCACAACAGCGTGCTGGCCAGCAAGACCACGCGGAAGGGAATGCCGCGCATCGTAAAAATCGCGAACGTTGCAATGCAGGAGCCGATCACCGGCAGCCATCCGGACCAACTGGTGACGAACGCCACCCCCAGCCCCACGTTCACCGCGATCATCGCCGCGCCGAGCCACAAAGACCGCGATCGCAGCGCGAGAAACGATCGCAGCGACGATACCAGCGAGCTGGCGCAGGCCGGAAGATGCCCCAGCAGAACGAAATGCAGGCCATAAACCAAGCTCTGAACCGCATTGAAAAACTTCAGGCGCTGATCGCTTTTCTGGAGAAAAGACGTGACGCCGAGAATGAGAGCGATGTAGCCGACGACTTGCGCCGGTGAGAATATTTGCATTTTTGATTGATCCGAACCAGACGGGGTTCCAGGGAGTGCTGCTTTCAGTTTATCACTCCAGGGAATTCGGGAGCGAGCCGGCCTGCCTGCAGGGGTGCGCAGCATAGAAGTAGGAACGATGGCCGTAAGAGCACTCGCGCGACAACAGCTCCCAATCTCGGCGTGGTCCTTTCGAAGTTCTGAATCCGTGTGAATCCGTGTCCATCCGTGGCCTATTCCCTTATGTTCGCCAAGAAGAATGGGCCACGGATGGACACGGATTCACACAGATAAATATCCCGCAGCATCAACATTTGCTTAGGTTCGAGCCAATGGAAGCCTCGTGGCCCTTGGAGATGGGGCGCCCGCAGCGGCATGGCGCCTGGCGTACTGGGTACGCTCAGGTTCTTGCTGTCTTCGTTGGATATTCGGCCTTGCTTCCACTTTCGCGCACCCAGTAGTGAGTGTCATCGGCGGGAGCTCGTCCGCACCAACTATAATTGCCAAATATGCTTTCGCGACGGGCGCTGCTTCGTGGGTCGGGACTGTTACTGGCGAGTGGCGCGGTGCGCGGCCCTGTGGCCGCCGCGGCGCCGCGGTTGGCGCGTGTGAAGGTGTCGGCCGATCGCGTCATCCGGAGCATCGCCGGCCTGCGGCCGTTTCGTCCCTCGGGCTTCGTGGTACGCGCCGAGAAGCTGGACGACAAGCTCGTGATCCACAATTACGGCCACGGCGGCGCCGGCATCACGCTTTCCTGGGGCACGGGACTGCTGGCGGTTCGCGAAGCTGCCGCCAGCGAGGCACGCGCTTGCGCGGTGATCGGCTGCGGCGTGGTGGGGCTGACCACGGCGCGGCTGCTGCAGCAGCGCGGCTATAACCCCGCGATCTACGCCAAGGAAATGCCGCCATCGGTCACCTCCAACGTGGCCGGCGGACTTTGGGACCCTACCTCGCTGTTCGACGGGGCGAGCGTCACACCGCAATTTCGCACGCAATTCGCGGAGGCGTCGCGGCTCGCCTTCCAGCGTTACCAGTCGCTCGCGGGGGACCTCTACGGCGTCCGCTGGATGCCGCTCTACCGGTTGGCGCGCGACGCGGCCAACCTGGCGGCGCCGGCGGCGGACAGCCCCTATAGCGACATCGAAGCGCTCTATCCCGAAAGCCGGACGCTTAAGCCGCACGAGCATCCCTTCGGCGCGCCCTTCGCACAGCGGAAGTACAGCATGCTGATTGAGCCGGCAATCTATCTGAACGCGCTCATCCGCGACTTTCAGTTGGCCGGCGGAAAGATCGCCATTCGCGAATTCCGGTCGGTGCGCGAGTTGACCGGCCTGCGCGAGACACTGATCTTCAATTGCACGGGCCTGGGGGCGCGGACACTGTTCGAAGATGCCGAGCTGATGCCCATCAAGGGTCAACTGGTGTTTCTGTTGCCGCAGCCGGAGCTGGACTACATGACCATCGGGCCGAACAGCACCTATATGTTCCCGCGGCACGATGGCGTGCTGCTGGGCGGCAGCTTCGACCGCGGCGTGGACAACACCGATATCGACCCGGCGGTGACGGAGCGCATCCTACAGGGAAACGCGAATCTGTTCGGGCAGATGCGCGCGTAGATGCGCGGGAGTAGAATCAGCCAATGGAGCTGGGTTTCTCCCGTGCCGCCAGAGTTGCCGTGCTGGCGCAATTCTGCGCGGCGGCGTTTGCCTTCCAGCAGTCTTCCGGCGGTCCCATCGAAATCATTCCCCGGGCAGCACCCAAGCCGGCGGCGCCGGTGGTGCGCGTGGATTCCTCCCTGGTGCTGATTCCGGTACACGTCATCACGGCGGGCGGCGCTACCGTCACCGGGCTGAAGAAGGAAGACTTCGAACTGTTCGAAGATGGCGTGAAGCAGACCATCACGCTCTTCGCGCAGGACGATGCTCCCGTTTCCGCCGGAGTGCTGCTCGAC
>CAZARO010001137.1:0-2474 GCA_964487165.1 uncultured Solibacteraceae bacterium
CGGCAGGAATTCTATGGGCTCGCGCCCAATCGCGAAGTGCTGGTGGAGCGCGCCGCCAAAGAGGCGCTCCACGAAACCGGCCACATGTTCGGGCTGGTGCATTGCGCGGACCGGAGTTGCGCCATGTCGCTGGCCACCAACGTCCGGCAGATCGACAGCAAGCAGGCCGCCTTTTGCGCCCCATGCAGGGCGCGGTTAAGGCAAGGACCAAGGGGGTAAGTGCATGAAGAACCGCTGGCAGATTCTGGTGGTGGACGACGAAGAGGTGATGTGCGAATCGCTGGCCGCGTGGCTGCGGGAAGACGGCTACCGCGTGGATACCGCGGCGTCGGGCCACGAGGCTGTCGAAAAGACGCGCCAGTGCGACTACGCCATCTATTTCGTGGATCTCAAAATGCCCGGCGGCATGGACGGCATCGAGACCATGATGCAGATCCGCCGCCAGCGACCGGAGGCCTCCATCATCATCATCACCGCCTACGCCACGGTGGACACGGCCATCACGGCCATGAAAGAAGGCGCGCAGGAATACATCGTCAAGCCGTGCAATCCGGAGGAGATTTCCCTCCTGGTCAGCCGCATCATCAAGGTGAAGAATCTGCAGCGCGAGAACACCATCCTGCGCAAGAAGCTCAACCGCCAGTACGTAGTGCAGGACATCGTCACTAAGAACGCGCGCATGCGCGACATTCTGGCGCTGTGCCACGAAGTTGCCAGCCTGCGCAGCACCGTGCTGATCCAGGGCGAAAGCGGCACCGGCAAGGAGATGATCGCGCGCGCCATCCACAACTCCGGCGACCGCGCGGCCAAGCCGATGATCACGGTATCGTGCGCGGCGCTGGCCGAAACGCTGCTGGAATCGGAGCTGTTCGGCCACGAAAGGGGCGCCTTTACCGGCGCCGACCAGCAGCGGCGCGGCAAATTCGAACTGGCCGACGGCGGCACCATCTTTCTGGACGAGATCGGCGACATTCCGCCCAAGCTCCAGGTGGACCTGCTGCGCGTGCTGCAGGAGCGCTCGTTCTATCGCGTAGGCGGGTCGCAGGAGGTGCGCGTGGATGTCCGCGTAATCGCCGCCACCCACGTGAATCTGCAGCAGGCCGTGGCGGACGGCAAGTTCCGCGAGGACCTCTACTATCGGCTGAACGTGATCGAGATCCGGATTCCCCCGCTGCGCGAACGGCGCGAAGATGTCCCCCTTCTGGCGCGCCATTTCCTGGAGCGCCTGGCGCACGAACTGGGCAAGGACATCGGCGACATTTCCGAGGGCGCCCTGAAGCTGCTGATGGATTACAACTGGCCCGGAAACGTGCGCGAGCTGGAAAACGCCGTGGAGCGGGCCATGGTGAGCTGCAAGAATCACGTGCTGACCGAGGAGTGCTTCACGTTTCTGGCCATGAACGGAATCGCCGGAAAGGCCTGGACGGCGCCCGCCGGGATGACGCTGCAGGACATGGAGAAGGTGCTGATCGTGAGCACGCTGCAGCGCACCAGCGGCAACATTAAGGAGTCGGCGTCGATACTGGGAATCGATCGCTCCACACTGTATGAGAAGATCAAGCGGTACGAGATTCCGCGGTAGGGTTTGCGTCACTGGGAGCGTCGGCGAGATTACGCCCAAGTGGATCGCCGGGGCCATGGCGCGTTTTATGGTCCTAACTACTTTCGGGCGCAAAATTACCGTCGATTGCCAAAGACCGCTTGCTGACGCGCGCGGCTCTTTAACACCTTGCTGATTCCATAAGACTTCTTACTGAGCCGCGACCGTAAGGGAGTGGTCATCGACGACCAGAAACTGAATTTCGCGCCCGAAAGCACCTAATCCGGTCCGAAACGCGCAACGCCCCAGTTATTGCGGCTTCGGATCACAAAAGACTCGTCTCCCGTTGACGTGATCGGGACTTCACGGGAGTGATAGCCGAACGACGCTTGGAGAGGTGACCACTGTCCGAGTCGCCGACGATTCACTCCGAGCAGGTCCATCGTCTCGCGCGTCGAGCGATTCCGGCATGGCGAAACCATCAACGTGTGCTGGAATCGGCCTGACCCAATCGTGTTGCCTGATGGTGTTGCCCAATCGGGTTGTGGTCCAGAGATTCCCGAGAGGACAGTCCGGACTCTGTCGGAACGTAACAGCTTTCAGGCGAAGAGGCGATCGACAAAGTCCGCAGGAAAAGTCGAGTCCTTCACTGCATGCGCTCGGCAGCCCTGAATTGCGGTAAGGCCCTTGTGTTAGACCTGTGACCTTCACGTAATCCTGCCGTCATTTTCGAGGCTCATAATTGTCTCCGTTCCTTAAGACAACATCGAGCCTCACGGCCCGATTCCCGGTCACATAGTAGAAGAAATCGAAAGAGGCAAACTATTCATGTCCGTGATAACTTCTCGCAAGCATTCCGGATTTAGCCCCTTACATATGCTCGTCGGCCTGCTGGCGGCGGGGGTAAGCATTCCGGCATTCGCTCAGTCCAATC
>CAZARO010001138.1:0-2473 GCA_964487165.1 uncultured Solibacteraceae bacterium
GCGGAATGGAAGCCGTCGCCGGAGACCCTAAAGTGAGAGACTCGCTGTTCACCGATTGATCGGCCGCGACAACATCCAGTGTTATATTCACCCCACCATCCAACGGCCCGCCATACAGCACATGACCGGAACGCAACTGTTCGCGGTACAGCACAATCCTACGGTCGCCGTTGCCACCGTGAATCGACAGCACACCGAACTCCGAGCGGGAGACGGCCGACGAGCCGCTGTTCCAGGTGAGCCGGTAATCGGATGCGACCTTTTCAGCTTTCAACCCGAGGAGCGAACTGTCCGGCATGCCGGCCTGTCTCCGGGGGGCTGGCGAAAATACGACGCGCGGGTGAACAGGCGGGCCGGTCACATCGTAGAACACTGCTCCCGCCAGGATGGTAACTGCTGTTACTCCGGCGCACAACAGGATTTTATTCCGGCGCCATAATACGCGCCCGGCCTCATCCAGCGCTTGCGACACAAACGGCATCCCAGATCTTTCCGGAAACGACTTTACGTGTAGTTAACGTAATGCAGATTAACTTAGGAACGCAACCCGGCAGTATGTGGTCTATATCACGTTGGCGGATATCAAAAGACTTGATGGATACCAATGTGATTTACAGTACTTTGGTGCCGTACCGTTGCAACGCTTGAGGATTGAATTCGATGCCGAAGCCGGGGGTGTTATCGAGATACAGCATGCTCTTTTCGATGCGCGGCTTCCGGTTGTAGATTTCGAACCAGAACGGGTCGCGGTCGGGATTGGCGAACGACTCCAGAATGTAGCCGTTGGGGATCGATGCCAGCAAATGCCCGTGCAATACGGGTTCGTGGTGGGGCGCCATCTTGATATAGGACATCGAGGCCATGGCCGCAACTTTGCGCCATTCGGTAATTCCAGCGTGCGCGTTGCAGTCGAACTGCATGACATCGATGGCGCCGGTCTCCATCAGCCGGCGGGCGCCCCAGCGCGTCAATTCGTGCTCGCCGGACGCCAATGGGATGCGGGTATTCAGCTTGACCTGCTTGAGCGGCTCGACGTCGTCGTACCAGCGCAGTGGCTCCTCCAGCCAAACGATATCCAGGTCGTACATCCTGTTCGAAGCCTGGATTGCGGTGGGCACATCCCAACCCTGGTTGGCATCGAGCATCAGCTTCACCTTCGGACCGACTGCCTCGCGCACCGCCTTGACGCGGTTGTAATCGTCCTCCACGGAAAATCCGCCGCTGATGCCTCCTACCTTGAGCTTGATGGCGTTGAAGCCCTGGTCTACGTATCCGCGCACTTCCGTAATCAGTTCCGGAATGCCCTTGCCCTCGCGGTAGTAACCGCCGGTGACATACACCGGAACCGTATCGCGATACCCGCCGAGGAACTTATAGACCGGCACGCCGGCGGATTTGGCAAGGATGTCATAAATCGCGGCGTCGATGGGCGCCATCGCGGCAATCACTTCGCTGGCGTCCCAGCCCCGTGTAGAGGGCTCGCGTCCGTAAGTGACCGCGAACATCTTCTCCCAGATCTTCCCTACCATGAACGGGTCCTCGCCCATCAGCAGATCGGCGAATCCCTTGCGGAACAAGGCCGCGCCGCCGCCCGAGCCTTCGCCGTGGCCCGATATGCCGGCGTCGGTGTGCAGGGTCACGATCAGCCACGAAGCCTTGGCATCGAAGCCGCCGATGGGCGAGTTGGCCATCCAGAAGCGTTCTTTCAGCGGCTTTTCGAGGTGCAGGACTTCGATCTTCGTAATCTTCATCGGCCGGGACGCAGCGGACGGGCTGTCGGCCTGCGGTGTAGCGGCGGAAAGAGCCGCGGGTGCGCCGAGCATAGCGGTGTGGAGCAATTTGCGGCGTGTCATGACGAAGCCAGTTTATCACTCGGGAGTCGTCACTGCCCCGCCCTAACGGGCACCGTCCGATACAGCTTATCCGGCAGCGTCCGGCGTCCACACACCAGTGCCGCGCATCGCGAGGTTGGCCACATGGCCGGCGCGCGCCGCGGCCACACCGACTTCCACCGGAGCGTTCGGCGTCTTGCGGGAACGCACGCACTCGATGAAGTTCTGCATATGGTCGAGGCCGCCATCCCGCGGCGAGACCTTCTTCAATATCGGAGTCGGGGTAGTAAACGCCTCGGTGTAGTGCGGCAATTCCTCATACACTTCAAATCCGCTGCGGTGCAACCGCATGGCTGCCTTGGTCCCGCGGATCATCAGGCCACCCCCTTCCAGATAGCCCAGCAGCGCGCTGTCGAACTCCACCAGCGCGTTGGGGTAGATCAGCGCGGCGCTCATCGTATCGGGCGTCTGCCGCTGCTGGAGCAGCGCCTTCACTCCCGTGGCGGTGGCGCGTGTGGGCATGTCGTGGCCCATGAACCAATGCGCCACGTCCACCCAGTGAACGAACAGGTCGGTCATGGCGCCGCCGCCGAAATCCCAATACCAGCGCCAGTGCGCGTACCGGTCGGCATCGAACGGCC
>CAZARO010001139.1:0-2472 GCA_964487165.1 uncultured Solibacteraceae bacterium
GCGCGCAGCAGCCGCCATCCGCCGATCCCGAGCAGCATTTCCTGCTTGAGGCGCAGTTCCGGACCGCCGCCGTAAAGCTCGCTGGTGATGCCGCGGTGTACCGGGTAATTGGCGGCGTCGTTGCTGTCCAGCAGGTAAAGCTTCACACGGCCCACCTGCACCTGCCAGGCGCGCAGCCAGACCGAATATCCCGGCAGTGCGATCTCCAGCCGCAGCCACTCCCCGTTGGGTTGGCGCAACGGCGTGATGGGCAACTGCCCGGGGTCGTTAAATGGATAGAGGGCTTGCTGTTCGCCGTCTTGCGTGAGCGCCTGGCGGAAATAACCCTGCTGGTAAAGCAAGCCCACCGCCACCACCGGCACGCCCAGATCGCTGGCCGCCTTGAGTTGATCGCCGGCCACGTTGCCCAGGCCGCCCGAGTAAATGGGAAGCGCTTCACTCAGCATGAACTCCATGCTGAAATACGCGGCGCAGGTAAGCGGCGCGCCGGGGTGGGCGCGCTGGAGCCACGCGGGGGCATCGTGGGCCTTTCGACTGTCAGCAACCAGGCCGTCCACGGTCGCGCGGAAGGCCTGGTCGGACAAGGCGGCTTCGATCCGGTCGCGTGACACCGTTTGCAGCACGACCCAGGGATTATGTGTGTTAGCCCACAGTTCGGGGTCGATCTGGCGCCAGACATGGTCGGTAACGTGCGTCCACGACCAGTGCATATCGAGGGCAAGCTCCGCCAAAGAATCGAACCCGTCGATTTCGGTCGGAAGCAGGTTATAAATGGGATGACTCGCGCGTGTCGGTTGGCTCATCGTTTACTTGGATGCAGTTGGCGAGACTTCGGCGCAGGGTATTTACGGGCCGGTTTTCATTCTGACTCCTGACTTCCCTGACTCTTGAGGGAGTCGCAAAATTCGAAGAACCGCTTGCAAGCGCTCCCTGCTCGGAATAGCGCCTCTGGGTTTGCAGGAGCCTACCGACCGCGGCCGCGCGCAACTCCTGACTTCCGCTTCCTGGGCCGATGAAACATTCACGGAAGATGTATACTAAACAGGACCCGGGAGTCCCAAAATGACCAAGGCCCTTTACCGCATTCTTACCCTTTCCGTTCTCGCCTGTGCCGTCTGCCTGGCCCAGACGGACGATTCGCAGCCCGCCGTCACCAATGTGCGCGCCGCCGCCTATCCGCGCGTTCACAGCGACCTCCGCGTCACCTTCCAGTTCAAGGCGCCCAACGCCCAGAAGGTACAGTTACAGCCCGGCGGCGACGATAACGGCCTCGGCAAGGGCCCCATCGACATGACTCGCGGGTCGGACGGCACCTGGACCGTCACCACTCCGCCCGCCGTCCCCGGCTTCCACTACTACTGGTTTCTGGTGGACGGCGTGACGGTCAACGACCCCGGCAGCGAGACTTTCTTCGGCTATGGGCACGAGACCAGCGGCGTGGACGTCCCCGAGAAGGGCGCCGATTTCTACGCGGCCGCCGACGTTCCCCACGGCGACGTGCGCATTCACTGGTATTACGCTAAAACCACTGCCGCCTGGCGCCGCGCCCTGGTCTACACCCCTCCCGATTACGACCGCAATCCGCGCGCCCGCTACCCGGTCCTCTATCTGCAGCATGGCGCCGGCGAAGACGAACGCGGATGGACCAGCCAGGGCCGCGCTAACTTCATTCTCGATAACCTGATCGCCGCGCGGAAAGCCAAACCTATGATCGTCGTCATGGAGCAAGGCTATGCCACTAAGCCCGGTCCTTCACCCGCACCGGCGCCGGGCGCGGCCAACACCGCTTTCGAGGAGGTGGTGATCGGCGACCTGATTCCCATGATCGACGCCACTTATCGCACCATTGCCGATCGCAGCCACCGGGCCATGGCCGGCCTTTCGATGGGTGGAGCGCAGACCTTGCAGATCGCACTTACACATCTCGATAAGTTCGCCTGGATCGGGTCATTTAGTGCGCCCTTACGCGCTAACTCCGACCTGAAAGCGTCTTATAACGGAGCCTTCGCCGATGCTGCCGCTTTTAGTAAGAAGGTCCGTCTCCTCTGGTTCGGCGCCGGCACAGCGGAAGAGCGCATGCATAAGCCCGCTCTGGAAATGCACGAGGCGCTCGAAAAGGCGGGCATCCGCAACGTGTTTTACGAATCGCCGGGCACGTCGCACGAGTGGCAGACCTGGCGCCGCGATCTGCACGAATTCGCCCCCCTGTTGTTCCAGTAATCCCGTGCCTGATTGCGGCGCCCAGTTGCCTCGCGCCCGCATTTCCGAAACAATAACAGCTTCATGTCTGACGCCAAGTATGCCTGGTACAAGGATCTCACCCGCTATCAGTGGTTCGTGCTGGCCGTCTGCTGCATCGGCTGGATGTTCGACACCATGGCGCAGCAGATCTTCAATCTCGCCCGCAAACCGGCCATCCACGACTTGATGGGCGCGCAGGCCACCGACGCCATGGGCGCCTACGCCACATCC
>CAZARO010001140.1:0-2470 GCA_964487165.1 uncultured Solibacteraceae bacterium
AGTTCACGGCGACGGGCACGTACAGCGACACCAGCACGGCGAACCTCGCGGGCCAGGTGACGTGGGGGTCGGGAACAACGGCTACGGCGACCATCACGTCAGGCGGGTTGGCAACTGCGGTGGGCGTGGGCATGAGCAACATCAGCGCAACTTTCAGCGGCGTGACGGGCTCGACAGTCCTGACGGTGACGCCGGCGAGCCAATCGATCGCGTTCAACGGTCTACCTAACCAGGCATATGGGACGCCTCCCTTCACGGTGAGCGCGACGGCGACGTCCGGTCTGACGGTCGCGTTCAACTCGCAAACTCCGGCCACCTGCACGGTATCGGTTGCCACTGTGACGCTGGTCGCCGTGGGTACCTGCACCATCCAGGCCACGCAGGCGGGCAATTCCAGCTACGCCCCGGCGCCATCCGTCAACCAGAGCTTCCAGGTGATGGCGCGATGTGACGTCACCGGGGATTCGGCGGCCACCGTCGCCGATGTGCAGCTCATGATTAACGAAGCTCTGGGCGCGGCGCCGGCGGTGAACGACTTGAATCGCGACGGCGTCGTCAATGTGGTCGACGTGCAGTGGGTCATCAACGCGGTATTGCTGCTGGGCTGCCCGAATTAGCGCGGACGCGCGATGCCACATCCCTCGACGTAGAGGCAGCGCGGGCGTGGTCTGCGTCCAGCCGTTTCCCGCAGACGGTGCCCAAGCCCCTGGGCGCGGTCAGCTTTCGCCTCTGGCACCCTCCTGCGAGGGTGCGGCCCTTCGCCCGTCATGCGTCAGCCCCGGGGAGCGCCGGTTCCCTCTGCCACCTCTGCGTTCTCTCTGTGTTAGTCTTTCTTCCTCTGCGTCTCCGCGTCTCGGCGGTGAAAGCTGTCTTTCCCCTTCGAATTAGCGCCCCCATTACGGCTGAACTACAATAACAAGGTGGCAACCGAAGCGACACTCAAACTCGCGGTGGACCGGCTCACCCTCGTGCGCCGGGAAATCGCCAAAATCATCGTCGGTCAGGACGATGTAGTGGAAGGCGTCCTGATCTGTCTGCTTTCCGGGGGACACGTACTCCTGGAAGGCGTTCCCGGCCTGGGCAAGACCACGTTGCTTCGAACCCTCGCTCGCACTCTCTCGCTCAAATATTCGCGCATCCAGTTCACACCCGATCTCATGCCCGCCGACATCGTGGGCAGCATGATTGTCGAGACCGAGGAGCATGGACGCAAAACTCTGCGCTTTCAGCAGGGACCCATTTTCGCCAACCTGGTGCTGGCCGATGAGATCAATCGCGCCACTCCCAAGACACAATCGGCGCTGCTCGAAGCCATGCAGGAGCGCACCGTCACCAGCGGAACCACCACCCACGAGCTCGACCGGCCTTTCCTGGTGATGGCCACGCAGAACCCCATCGAGATGGAAGGCACCTATCCTCTGCCGGAAGCGCAGCTGGACCGCTTCCTCATGAAGATCCTGGTGTGCTACCCCACGCATGACGAACTCAACCGCATTGTGGAACGCACCATCCAGCGGGACGAACAAACGCCCTCGCCGGTGATGGATCGCGACACCATTCTGGAGGTGCGCTCCGTGTGCCGAGAGGTGCTGGTAGCGCCGCACGTGCAGGAATACGCCATCCAGCTGGTGATGGCCACCCAGCCGGAGCAGAAAGAGGCGCACGAACTGGCTCGGAAATACGTCCGCTACGGCAGTTCGCCGCGCGGCGCGCAGGCGCTGGTGGAATGCGGGCGCGTGCGTGCGCTGATGCGCGGACGGGTACACTTGTCCATCGAAGACGTAACCGCCGTGGCGCCGTCCGTGCTGCGCCATCGCGTCATTTTGAACTTCGACGCGCATGCCGATGGCCAGACGCCGGAAACCGTCTTGGGGGCCGTAATCAAGAGCGTAACCGCGCAGGCTGCCGTCGCGTAGGAAGCGTATGGCCGTAACCCCGCTGCTAGACCGGGAGTTTCTGGAGAAACTCGAGCGGCTGACCATCCACTGGCAAAAATCGTTTGCCGGCCTGGTGGGAGGCCACAATAAGTCGCGCCTTCCGGGCGCCGGCCAGGAATTTCTGGACCATCGCAATTTTCATCACGGCGACGACCTGCGGGCCGTCAACTGGCACGCCTACCTGCGCCTGGAAAAGTTGTTTCTCAAAATGTTTCAGGTGGAACCGCGCGTGCCGGTGCGCATGCTGGTGGATTTGAGCGCCTCCATGATGGCGTACGGAGGCGGCAAGTTCGATTATGCGCGCAAGCTCGCGGCATCGCTGTGCTACGTCGGGCTGGTGCGCCTGGATTCGATTGAAGTGCACGGCTTTTCGAACCGGCTGGGCCACCGGATTTCATCCAGCGGCGGGCGGCACCGCTTCCCCGGCGTGATGGACCGGCTGGCCGCGCTGGCGCCCGAAGGCCCCACGGATTACATGGCGACCACCCGCGAATTCATCGGCTCCTACTCGCAGCGTGGCCTGGTGGTGATCA
>CAZARO010001141.1:0-2470 GCA_964487165.1 uncultured Solibacteraceae bacterium
TGAAAGCCGTGGGCGCCCTCTGGGCACAGCCAGGATTGGATGCCCCACGAAAGGCCAAAGCCGAGTAACCGGGCTGGCGTCCGGCTGGACCGATTGGCAATCGGTCCGCAGGTTGCCAACCTGCCCCACGACGAAGAATCGGCAGTTTTCAAGACAGGGTGGGGCCGGGAACCGTGGGTCATTACCCTGTTAGCGTAGCAGGCCGCACTCACCAATCGGAGTAAGGAGTGCCTTCCAGGCTGTTCTTATCCGATCCGCTGTGTACGTCCCATATGCCGGGCTCATCCTGGCTGACGCTCTGCGTGGCGTCTTCCATCACCGTACGCCATTCCGTGGAGTAGTTGTTCATGGGATCTGTGGGGATGGCGCGCAGGTATCCATCGGTCACCAGGTCAGACAGGCTCTGCGGGCATTTCCCCTTGTCGTAACAGTAATTGTCCAGCACCGTGCGGATGGTGAACAGGTTGTTGCGCAGTACGCTCTCTTTGGTGCGCGTGATGGAGCGCGTGAGCTGCGGGATGGCCATGGAGATGAGAATCACCATGATGGTGACCACCACCATCAGCTCGACGAAAGTGAAGCCGCGGCGCCGCTCGATTTTACCATTCCGCATAAGGTGTACCATCGGGGGCCTTGTCCTCCGTTTTGGTGAAAACGTCAAACACGCATTGGCCGCCCCAGCTCTTGGATTTCGGGTCGTCCTGCGGACTGCGCATGCCCCACTCATACTTGCCGGTAAAGGGATCTTTGGGAATCGCCCGCAGGAATTTCAACTTGGTGCCGTTAGGATCGTTGGCCAGAACTTTGCCCTCCACCAGCACGTCCAGGCTATCGGGGTAGCAATCCGCGCCTAGCTTGGGAGGGCCGAAGTAGCCCTGGTCGCAATTATCTTTATATTTGTCGATGGCGCCGCGCAGTTGCACCAGGTCGTACCGCAGGTCCGCCTCCCGCTGCAGGCGGATCTTGATGCGCGCCAACGGCAACACCAGCGTGGACAACGCGGCCATTATGGTGAAAGCCACCACCAGTTCCATGAGCGTCAATCCGCGCTGGTTCCCGCGTTTCATGCCGCCCCTACCATTCCGCATAAGGCTTGCCATCGCCGTCTTTCTCGCGCGTCTTGGAGTACACGTTGAAAACGTTGTCGCCGCTCCAACTCTCCGACTTGATATCGTCCTGCATACTCCGCATGCCCCACTCCTTGGAATGGGTGAACGGGTCCACCGGAATACCACGCAGAAACTTCATCTTCTTGCCATCGGCCCTCTGCGTCTTGACGCCCTCCACCAGAATGTCCAGCGATTCGGGATAGCAGAAAGTGCCCTGCTTGATAGCCCCGAAGAGCGCTGCGTCGCAAGCGTCTTTGTACTTGTCGATAGCCTGCCGCACATCGCGGAGGGCGTACTTGAGCTGAAGTTCCTTCTCGTGCCGCAATTTCACCTTGGCCAGCGGGACCGCCATGGTAGAGAGAATCAGCATGATGGAGAAAGAGACCACCAGTTCCACCATCGTCAACCCTCTTTGCCGCGCCCTTCGCATCGTACCCTTTATTTTATCTTGACGGTCATCGTGGGACTGCCCGAACCCAGCATCTGGTCCTGGGCGTTGTTCAATGTGACGTTGGCGGCCGTGAGCGTAGCCGTGCCGCCGGCCAGCGCCTTGAACGTGAGGGTCAACATGGTGCCCGATCCCGACACCGCGGCGCTTCCCGGTTTGCGCCTCACCCGCACAGTGGCCATCCCCGATTCGTTTTGCACATTCTTGATCAGCAGGGGTTCCTCGCCGTCAGCCGACCAGAACTTGCCCGCAACCACGTTGTCCAGGCTCAACAGCTTGGGATCGTACTGGAAGATGAAGGGCGCGGAGACCACATCTTTGGCATTGTCTACCGAGACCGAGACGCTGAAGCTGTCACCCGCGTTCTTGTCGAGACTCTCTTCGACGAAGCGGATCTTCGGGGGACCTCCGGCAGCCGGCTTGGTCGTGGGCGCCGCGGGTGTAGCGGGTATCGCGGGCGCCCCCGGAGCGGGCTGTTGCGCAGCCGCCGGTACCTCGGGCGGAGCGGTCGCGGGCGGCAAGGCTCCCGGAGGAGCGCTGGCCGGAACCGGAGGCGGCTGAATCACCGCTGCCGGCGGGGGTGCCATTGCCGGCGGTGGCGCGGCCGGAGCGGGCGCAGGTTGCGTGACCACAGGCACGGGAACAGCAACCGGTTGGCCGGCAGGCTTGGCCACGGCGCTATCGCCCGCGGGAGCGGCGGCGGGCGCGGGATTCTCCCGCGCCGGCGGCGGTGCCTGGAAGTTCTCCTGCACGGGCGCCGGGGAGTATCTCAGACTGACGACCTGCTGCTGTCCGGAAGCAATGCCGCGGACATTCTCCGGTGTGATATCGGGCCGCCGCACCACGTGCGGAATCAGTGCGATCATGATTTCATCGCGCTCGCGGTCCACGCTGTTGCCGCTGAACAGCTTGC
>CAZARO010001142.1:0-2467 GCA_964487165.1 uncultured Solibacteraceae bacterium
CGATTGCTACCATGAGTCTTCCACCCCACCTGAGGAGTAATACCCGACATGGACGAAAAGGAGCGCACACGCGCGTTGGAAAATGCTCTGAGCCAGATTGAAAAGCAATTTGGCAAGGGCTCGATCCTGCGATTAGGTTCAAAGGACGCGATTGTACCGGTTTCGGTGATCTCGACCGGTTCCATATCCCTGGACGCCGCTCTGGGGGTAGGTGGTGTGCCGCGCGGCCGCGTGATTGAGATTTTCGGCCCGGAATCGTCGGGCAAAACCACCATCGCGCTGCAGGTCATCGCGGAGGCGCAGAAGAAGGGCGGAATCGCCGCCTTCATCGACGTGGAGCATGCGCTCGACCCCGCGTACGCCCGGAAACTCGGGGTGGATATCGACAATCTGCTGGTTTCGCAGCCCGACTATGGGGAACAAGCCCTGGAAATCACCAACACGCTGACGTCTTCGGGACAGATCGACGTGCTGGTGGTCGACTCGGTGGCGGCCCTGGTACCCAAGGCCGAACTCGAGGGCGAAATGGGCGACAGCCACATGGGGTTGCAGGCGCGGCTGATGTCGCAAGCGCTGCGCAAACTCACCGGCGTGGTGTCGCGGTCGCGCACCTGCCTGATCTTCATCAATCAGATCCGCGAAAAAATCGGCGTCATGTTCGGCAACCCGGAGACGACCACCGGCGGACGCGCTTTGAAGTTCTACGCGTCGGTGCGCCTGGATATCCGGCGCATCGCGGCCATCAAAGACGGCGAAGCGGTGGTGGGCAATCGCACCAAGGTGAAGGTGGTGAAGAACAAGGTGGCTTCGCCGTTCCGCGAGGCCGAGTTCGACATCATTTACGGCGAGGGCATATCCAAGGAAGGCGATCTGCTGGACCTCGGCGTGGCGCAAAACATTGTGGAGAAGAGCGGATCCTGGTTCAGCTACAAGGGCGAACGGATCGGCCAGGGCCGCGAAAACGCCCGCCAGTTCCTCAAGGACAACAACGATATCCGCCAGAATATCGATACCGAACTGCGTAAGACGCTCGGGCTGGTGAAGACGGACGCGGCCCCCACACCGGCCGATTCGCCGGTGCCGGTGCCCGTGGGCGCGGGCGCGGCGAAATCCGCACCGCCCAAGCGATAAGGAGAATCCTCCTCCTGACCGTGTGCCTACTGAGGGAGCTGCAAAATTCGAAGAACCGCTTGCTAGCGCGCGTGTCTCGGAATGGCGCCTTCGTGTTTGCCTAAGCCTACCGAGCCGCGGCCGCCAGGGAGCGGCCGATCAGCCAAATATTGCAGCTCCCTCTACTGAGCCGCGGCCGCAGGGAGCGGTTTCTGCAGCATGACCGAGGAGCATCGGCAACACGCCATTCGTCTCCGCCTGGCGCGGTCGGAACAGCGGTGCCCGGGAGCCATGCCGACGGGCTTCGCGGCGCTCGATTCGGCGCTCGATGGCGGATTGCCGCGTTGCGCCATCGTGGAAGTGTTCGGCCCGTCGTCGAGCGGGAAGACCACGCTGGCGCTCCAGATCGTGGCGCACGCGCAGAAGAATCAGGCGACCGCCGCGTGGATTGATGCCGAACATGTATTCGATGCGCCCTACGCATCCAGTCTCGGGGTCGAAGTGGCGCGGATGCCTCTGGCGCAGCCGGATTCGGCGGAACAAGCGCTCGAAATTGCCTGCACGCTGGCCGGTTCGGACGCGGTGGATTTGTTAGTTGTGGATTCGGCGGCGGCGCTGGTGCCCCGTCTCGAACTGGAATCCCCGGTGGGCGATGGCGGCGCCGGCCTGCACAGCCGGGTGCTGGCTTCGGGCTTGCGAAAGCTGGCTCAGATTGTGGGAAAGAGCGGCACCATAGCGGTATTTCTCAACCAGACGCGCTCCCGGATGCAGGCTTCCGGCGGCGAGGAAGAAACCAGCGCCGGCGGGCCTCCATTGAAGCTTTACGCCTGTGTGCGCCTGGCTCTGGATGCGCAGACGGGGGACCGGGTGGGCTTCCGGGTGCTGAAAAACAAGGCTTCGGCGGCCTTTCGGGAAGGCCGGCTGCGGCGCGCGCGCGGCGGAGAATTCGTGGAAAGCCTGTAAAACGGGGCTTTCCACTACACCCCCTCAAAAAAACCGCGAAAAACAGGCTATTTTTCGCGTATTTCGCTTTACATCGCATATCCCTTCCCTTATGATTGATATCGTTCAGACTCGTTCGGGAGAACGTAAGAGTCTAAAAATGTTTTGGATGGTACGACGGGAGAATTAAAGGAGATTTATGGCGACTCAAAGAATGACCCAGACGCAACTGGTAAGAGCGCTGGCAGAACATGGTGAAGTGAACAACAAGGTGGCGCGAACGATCCTGGATGGCCTGGCTGCCATGGCCATCGCCGAAGTGAAGAAGAACGGCGTGTTCGTGCTTCCAGGGATCGGCCGCCTGGTAAGAGTGGATCGCAAGGCTCGCACGGGGCGCAACCCGGCGACCGGCGAA
>CAZARO010001143.1:0-2462 GCA_964487165.1 uncultured Solibacteraceae bacterium
ATTGCCTGCCCCACTGGACAGCCGACCGCAGGCTATAAAAGGCCAAAGTCCAGAGGCGAGCGTAGCTCGCCAGCTGAGCTTCCGAACCGGACGGTCATAGCACCAGCGGTCCGCGGCGCGCCACCCAGGCGCGTGTCTTATAAGTTGTCTCGATCTCCGCCAGCCCCGCGATCCGCTGCTCCGTGACATCCAGAAATTTCCCGAAAAGCTCCGGCCCCATCTGCACCTGCAGATCGTTCACGGAGCGCCACGCGCCCATGTATTGCTCCGGCGTCTGTCGCACGGAATGCCTGCCTTCCAGATACAGCACCTCGCCGAATTGCGGCTTGCCGCTCAGCATATCGGTCAGCCGTTCGGTGATGCCGGAACGGCCCGACGATACACGCCGGATGCCGGGCTTGAGCCGCTCGATCTCCGCCTCAATCTCGACCAGCAGGGGGTTGGCCTCAATCCAGCGCGGATTCCACAGCGCCGCGAAGACGCCGCCCGGCCGCAGGATGCGGTGGAACTCGTCGCACGCCCGGTCGAAATCTGCCCAGTGGAGCGACGAGGCCATGCTGACCAGATCGGCCGAGCCATCCGGCAATCCCGTGGCTTCCGCGGAACCTTTGCGCCACACAATATCGGTGCCGCGCGAGGTCTCGATTCCCTGCCCCCGCATATCGTCGTTCGGCTCCACGGCGACCACCGAACGCAGGCCGCGTTCCGCCAGCATGCGCGTCCAAATGCCCGTGCCGGCGCCGATGTCGACGGCGTCCACGCCGGCCGCGTCGCGCCCCACATACTGCAGGATCGCAGCCGCAACCTGCGGCGCGTAGCCCGCCCGAAAGCGGGCGTAATTGCCCGCCAACCCGGTAAAATCTCCGTGCTTCATCGCGACTCGTCCTCGAGCAGCAACTCCCCTTCCCTCACCATGCTCTCGTACAGCGCTACGTCTTCCGGATTGTCGATTTCGCCCCACTGGCCGTCGGTGCCGAAGGTGCCGACGCATTCCCCCTGGGCCAGCAACCGCCGCAGCAGTGCGGTGACATCCAGGCGATCGCGGACCGGCGCTGCGAGCGTGCCGAGCAATGTCTCGACGGCCCTCCATGCCGCCGGGGTGAACCGCAGCAGTCCCATGTATTGCCCCTCGATCTCTTCCATGCGCGCCGCCTTGCCGCCGATCTCGATCAAGCGGCTCGCGGCGTCTATCCGGAAAGTCTCCGCGTCGGCAAGTGGATCGGCGAAACGCCGTGTCCACAGACGGCGCCACGCGCGGTCGTAAGCGATCGCCAGTTCGCCCGGCGCGCCGGCCAGGCCGCGCACCAGTTCGCTGCGATAGAAGATGTCGGCGTAGCTGACAATCGCCGGCCCCGCGTGCAGCCAGGGCGCCGCCGCCACCAGCGACATCACCATGTTGGTCTCGGCCCAACGTTCGTTGGCGAAATAGCAGAGGCCGGGAAGATCGATCATGGCGGCGCGATAGCCGCGGACCACCGCGATCTCCTCTATCCCGCCGCGACGCAGCGCCGCCACCTGGCGCTCGATGAGGGGCTTGCCGGCAAGCTCCACCAGGCACTTGGGACGGTCGTCCGTAAGATGCCCCAAGCGGCTGCCGCGGCCGGCGGCGAGAATCACTGCGCGCATGGTTCCACCGCGAAAATCTTTCGGAACAGCGCCACGTCGGCGGGCGAGCATGGGGCGCATCGCTCCGGGTGCCACATGATCCCCATGAGAGGCTGGGCCGTATGGCGAACCGCTTTCACCACGCCGTCATCGGCGTACGCCCAGCCCTCCAGCGGAGGCCAAGTTTCCCGCGCGCCGAAGCAATGATAGCTGTTGACCTCCTGCGGCCGGCCTTCGATGCGGATCACCTGGCGCGCCGTCACGTGGCCATCCACGCGCTGCAACGGTATGCCGAAACGCTGCTGTATGACCTGCATGCCGCGGCAAACGCCGAGCACCGGCAGCCCGCGGCGCTCCGCCAGGTCGAGCAGCGAATTCTCCACCGCGTCGCGCTCCGGAGCATCGCCGCCCAACGGCGCAAGATCGTTGCCGCCAGTCAATAGCAGGCCGCCGATGCGCGCCGCTTCGCACAATGCCAGGGCCGTCTCCATGACGTTGGGCAGCAGTACGGGAAGCAGTCCGCAAGCCGCCAGAAACCGGCTCCACGCCTGATCCAGGCAATCCCGGCGCTCGCCATTGCCCGGAACCACCGCGACCCGCTGGGTAACGGCGACCAGTTTCATGCCACGATCACGACCTTCTGGTTGGTGCAATCGAGGCACAGCGTGCGCGCCCCCTGCCATCGCCGGAACAACGCTTCCCCAGCGCCGATTACCGCCGGCATATCGAGCTCGCCGGCACGGATCGCCATGTGCGAATTGGCGCCGCCGAACTGGGTGACAAATCCGCCGATATCGCGAGCGAAGATCCAGTCGAAGCCGGGGTCCGCGCTGGGCACGAAGAGAATCCGGCCGGCG
>CAZARO010001144.1:0-2460 GCA_964487165.1 uncultured Solibacteraceae bacterium
CGTAGATCGGGCCCTTCGGGTCGATTGCGATCCACGAGACCATCCCCGATTCCCATTCTGGGTTGGGCGCCCGGGCGGCGAAATGCACGGCCTCAAACGGCAGCGTGGGAGTCGCTTCGATGCGCGCGCGCAGATCGGCCGCGGCGGTCTGGCCGGCGTTCTGCGCGAGCAGCGGAAGACAAGCGAGCGGCGCCAGCATTCTCCGGAACATGGGGACATCTTATCAGCTATGGGATTCGAGGCGCGCCCCGATCGAGATGGGAGATATTGAAAATCTCGCGCACGTACCCTTGCGGGATGAAGGTCTTGTCGTCTGACGCCCAGTGCCGTCCCGCTGTCGTACTTCGCCCTCACGGAACGCCAGCAGTTCCCATTTCGCAGCGCCAACCCCGGCGAACCGCCCCAGCTACACTGCGCGGCGCCGCGTCCGATCGAGCAACTCTTCGGCCCGCTGCAGCGCCTTCGCTTCCGCCTCTTCGCGCGAAGCGCCGGTGGTGCGGCATAAAGTGGCGCCTGGCGAGACGTTATCTGCCTTGGCGTGCCACTCGGCGCCGAGACGATAGCTGGTGAGATTCACTTCCCAGCCATCCACGGTGAGCTTGCGCTCCTGGTATTCCTCGATCTTCATGCGGCGGCGCCTCGCTCCACGTGGGCCCCCACCAGGTTGCCCCATTCGGTCCACGAGCCGTCATAGTTAGTCACATTGTCGAAACCCAACAGGTACTTCAGCACGAACCAGGTGTGGCTGGAGCGTTCGCCGATACGGCAGTAGGCGATCACCGGCTTGGAGCCATCGATGCCTTCCTTGGCATAGAGGGCGTGCAGTTCGTCGGGGGACTTGAAGCTGCCATCGTCATTGCAGGCTTTGCCCCACGGGATGCTGCGCGCGCCGGGGATGTGGCCACCGCGCTGGCAGGTCTCGGGCAAACCCGGAGGCGCCAGGATTTCGCCCGTGAATTCCTGCGGGCTGCGCACGTCCACCAGCGCCGCGGAACGATGCGCCGACGCGTCCTGCACCTGCGGCAGAAAAGCGCGCAGCGAAAAATCGGCGGCGTGCGCGTGATATTCCGTGGCGGCCACGTGGGGCACGTCCACCGAGACATCGCGGCCCTCGGCGAGCCACTTCTTGCGGCCGCCGTTCATAAGACGCACGTCCGGGTGGCCGTAGATCTTGGCCTGCCAGAAGGCCCAGGCGGCGAACCAGTTGTTGTTGTCTCCGTAGATCACCAACGTGGTATCCGGCGCCACGCCGGAAGCGGACATCAGCGCTTCGAACTGGCTCTGCGAGAGAATGTCGCGGCGGACCGTATCGCAGAGCTGCGTATTCCACGCCCAGGCGATCGCCCCGGGCACGTGCGCTTCGTTATAGGCTTTCGTGTCGACGTCGACTTCCACCACGCGCACCTTGGGGTCGCTGCCATGTTGGTGAACCCACTCGGTGCTTACCAGGGCTTCCGGATGTGCGTACTCGGCCATCGATTCCTCCGTTCAAAAATTCCCCCCAATTATAGCGGCATTGCGCGCCGCGTGCCCCGCAGTACTATAGAGGTGTCATGTATAGCCGCGTATTGTGCCTCCTGTCCGCCGGCGTTCTGTTGGCCCAACCGGCGGCCGATCCCAAGGACACTGCCCGCAAGGCCCTGGACCTGCTGCTGGCGCATAAATATTCCGAAATGATTCCCCTGTTTTCCCCTCCGGGTAAGGCCGCGAACCCCGAAACGGTGCTGGCGAAGAAGGTCCCGGACACCTGGGGCGCGGTGCAGACCATCGGGACCCCGGCGGTGCGCCCCATCGGCGCGTCCAACATCGTGAGCATCCCGGTAAAGTTTGCCAACCAGGACGTGACTTTTCAGATCTCCATCAATGCCGACGGTCAACTGGGGCTGATCTCTACGTTGATCGACCCCTGGAAGCATCCTCCGTACAGCAAGCCGGATTCTTTCAAGGAGCGCGAGGTCGTCATCGGCACTCAGTGGAAATTGGAAGGCACATTGAGCGTGCCGAACGGAGCCGGACCATTTCCCGGAGTCGTCCTGGTGCACGATGCGGGGCCGGCCGACCGCGACGAGCTAAATGGCTCAGTGAAGGTCTTCAAGGATCTGGCCGAAGGGCTGGCTTCAAATGGAGTCGTGGTGCTGCGCTATGAGAAGCGTATTCGGGTTTACCCGTCGGTCACCCAAAAGGAAGATTACACCGCGGAAGCGGAAATCATTGAGGACGCCGTGCTGGCGGCGGGCGTGTTGCGCGCCCAGCCGGAGGTGAAACCCGGCAAAGTTTTCGAACTGGGCTTCGGGTTCGGCGGATACCTGATGCCGCGTATTGCTGAGGCCGACGGCAAGCTCGCGGGAATGATCGTGCTGAACGGCAACGCGCGGCCCCTGGAAGATCTGGCGCTTGATGAGGCGCAGTACCTGGGCATCACGGGGCCGCAGATGGCCGTCATCCAGGAGCAGGCGGCGA
>CAZARO010001145.1:0-2458 GCA_964487165.1 uncultured Solibacteraceae bacterium
TCACCTGGTCCCACTTATTCACGCAGATAATCACCGCGCGGCCGCCTTCGTGAGCGTAACCCGCGATGGTAGCATCCAGGCCCACCACGCCCTCGGTGGCGTCCAGCAGCAGCAGCACCACGTGCGCCATGCGGATGTGGCGGCGCGCCATCACCACGCTCAACTTCTCGGCCATGTCGCGCGTCTTGCTCTTGCGGCGGATGCCCGCGGTGTCCACAAATACGTAGTCCGTGCCTTCGCGCGTGATCTTCTGGTCGACGGCGTCTCGGGTGGTGCCGGCGATGGGCGAAACGATGGCGCGCTGCTGGCCGGTAAGGGTATTCAGCAGGGTCGATTTGCCCACGTTGGGACGGCCGATGATGGCCACCTTGATGCCTTCGGGGATCTTTTCGTCGCTGGGGGTGGCGGGCACTTCGCCCTCCGGGAACCCTTCGGTGACGCGGTCCAGCAGTGCATAGACGCCGGTGCCGTGCTCCGCCGAAACTGGAAAGATGTCGGCGATTCCGAGCCCGTAGAACTCGTTGGCCAACCCTTCGCGCTCCACCGTATCCGCCTTGTTGACCGCCAGCGAGACCGGTTTGCCGAGCTTGATGAGCATGCGCGCCAGGTCGCGGTCGGAGCCGGTGATTTCGGCGCGCCCGTCTACCAGGAAGATGATGTGCGAGGCTTGCCGCAGGGCCACTTCGGCCTGTTGGAGAATCTGCGCGGGGATATACTCCTGGTCTTCGACGACGATGCCGCCGGTGTCGATCACCTCGAAGTGCCGGCCGTCATGTTCGGCCTGCCCATGGATGCGGTCGCGGGTAATGCCGGGTTCGTCGCCGACAATCGCGCGCCGCTGTCCGGTGATTCGATTGAAGAGTGTGGACTTTCCAACGTTGGGCCGGCCCACAATGACCACTGTGGGAATGGCATTGGACATGTAAATTCAATGATAGCAGGTGTTTTATCGGCGTTCACCAGCGTTCATCGGAGGCTAACAAGTCTTTCCGGGAGTTTTGCGCAAAACCGAAACACCGTCATTGGCCGCCGATGAACGCAGAGGTACGCCGATAAAACAAAGTGATTTTGCGAAGCTACTGGACCAGCACTTCGTGCTTAACATCCATATCGCGATCCAGCAGCCGCAGTTCCACCGGCAGCCCGCCCACCGCCGGTGCGATCTGCCGCACCAGGCGATCCAGCGTGGCAATCGCCGCCGGCTGGTCCCACACGCCCTCCTGCACCACGAAGGAAATCTCCGTGCCTTCGCCCTTCAGCAGCGCTACCGTCATCCCTCGATCGGTGAAGTACCCGGCGGAGCGCAGCGCCTCACCAAGCACGCGGGCATCGGCAGAGCCTGCATCGCCGAAATAGTAGACCACGTCCCTGGCGCCCACCATCGCCTTCCCCACCGTCATCTTTTTGCGGATATTCCGCCGCGCGTCGATAAGCTGCACCTGAATCGGAAAGCCGCCTACCGACGTCGCGATCCGCCGTCCGATTTCCGTAAAGTTGGAAACGGCGTGCGGATGGTCCCAGGCGCCCTCATCCATCACGAACGAGACTACCGTAGGACCACCGCCCATCCACAGAAGCACGCTGGTTCCGCGATCGTTGAAAAAACCCGTGCCCTGAAGCGCCCGCCCCAGCGACAACGCGTCCTCTTTGGCGGCACGGTGATAGTAGTAGACTTCGTCGTTCTTCCCGATGACCACTTTGGGCTCGCGGTCAGAGTGAATGACGATTGCGCCGCCTACAATGGTGGCCACCAGCGCGGCTCCCACGCCGAGGCCGACCCATCTCGGGGCGCTCCTGCTCATGCCGCCCTCATGCTGGAGCCTGCGAGTTACTTCGCCGCCGGCGGCGCCGCGGCGGGGGCAGCAGCCTGCCCGCCCGCCCTGGCCTTCAGGGCGGCCCACTTACTCATCACTGCGCTATAGGAGGCTTGCTGCTGATTGCACGCCAGAAGTTGCGCGGCCGTGGGCGCCATCTCCGCAGACTGCATAGCCTGCACCGCAGCCATCATTTGACCGGCAAGGTTACTCAAGTTGGGAGGAGGCGCGGGCTCCGCGGCCGCTCCTCTTCCTCCGCCACCACCCCCGCCGCCGCCACGGCCTCCGCGGCCACCGGCCGGAGCAACGGGCTCCGGCGGCGCCATCGTTTCCACCTGCTTGAGCAAGGCATCGTTAGCGGCCGATTGCGGACGGGCTTTGATCTTATCCACCAGGGCGCGAGCATCCTTGTAGGCCGCCTCGGCGTTGCGGGCATTGTCTTCCATCTGCGTGGTCAGGGTGAAGATCTGCTGCACTTCAGGCGTGATCTTCACGCGCGGATCCATCTTCACCGCGATGGGTTGCGTCATGCTCTTGCCGTTCACCGTCAGACGCACGGTATACGCCCCCGGAGCAACCCAGGGCGAGTTGACACCGGAGTACGTGCGATGCGGAACCGCGCCCCCTGCGCCCCCCCCGCCGCC
>CAZARO010001146.1:0-2458 GCA_964487165.1 uncultured Solibacteraceae bacterium
CGGACCCGCAATTCAGGTTTATGGGACCGGCGGCGGGCAACCGCATCGCTTCGGCGGCCGGAATTCCGGGCGATCCCACTATTTACTACGCGGGCGCCGCTTCGGGTGGCGTGTGGAAGTCCACCGATTCGGGCAGGACGTTCGCACCGGTTTTCGATGGCCAGCCGGTAATGGCCATCGGGGCACTGGCGGTGGCACGGTCGGACAAGAACATCGTGTGGGCGGGGACGGGCGAAGCCTGGGCCATCCGCGACAGCGACATGATGGGCGACGGCGTCTACAAATCCACTGACGCGGGCGCGACGTGGACCCATATGGGGCTGACCGACACGGGACGCATCGGGCGCATCGTGATCAACCCCAAGGACCCCGATAATGTCTTCGTATGCGCCGCGGGGCGCCTGACCGGTCCTCAGCAGGAGCGCGGCGTGTTCCGCACCACCGACGGCGGCAAGACCTGGACGCGGTCGCTATTTGTCGACCCGGACACCGGCTGCTCGGGCCTCTCGATGGATGCGAGCGATCCCAATACGCTGTTCGCCGGCGCGTGGCGCGTGGTGATGCACACCTACGCCATGTTCAGCGGCGCACCCGAGAGCGAATTTACGGCGCACGGCCCGGGCAGCGGCGTCTATGTGACGCACGATGGCGGTGGCACCTGGAAGCGCATCGAAGGACACGGCATGGCCAAACCGCCGGTGGGAAAAGTGGACGTGGCCATCGCGCCCAACAATCCCAAGCGCGTGTACGCGCTGATTCAGACCCCCGACCAGGGCTCGATCTGGCGCTCCGACGATGGCGGCGAGAACTGGAGCAATGGAAGCTGGCAGCGGGCGCTGATCGGACGCGCGGGCTATTACATCCACCTGGACGTCAACCCGCAGGACGCCGACGAAGTGCTGGTGACCAACAGCAGCTTCTGGCTCTCGAAAGACGGCGGCAAGAGTTTCCTCACGCAGAACTGGGGTGGCGGCGATACCCACGATATCTGGATCGACCCAACCGACGGCAAGCGCGTGATCATCACGCACGATGGCGGTATGAACATCACCAATGACCACGGCGCCAGCACCAACCGGGTGACCCTGCCGATCGGACAGATGTATCACGTGGCCGTGGATAACGACGTGCCCTATCACATCTACGGCAACATGCAGGACGACGGCACCATGCGCGGGCTGAGCACCACGCAGGAGCAAGGCCCGAACGTTCCCGGGCAGGCGGCCGAGGGCGCGGGACGTGGTGGCCGCGGCGGTGGTGGCGGCGGGCGCGGCGGATTCGGCGGCGCCACGGTGGGCGCGTGGGACCACGGTTTGGGCGGGTGCGAATCGGGATTTACGGTGCCCGACCTCACCGACAGCAATTTCATTTGGGCATCGTGCTACGGCAACGAAGTGACCACATACGATTACCGCACCAAGGTAGCGCGCTCCGTGAGCCCCTGGCTGCATACCTTGGATTCCGAGCCGGACAAGGCGAAGTATCGCTGCCATTGGACGCCTCCGCTGGTCATCGATCCCTTCGACCATAAGCGAGTCTATTACGGCTGTCAGGTGATTTTCCGCACCACCAACGGCGGCACGCACTGGAATGTGATCAGCCCGGACTTATCGCACAACGATCCCAAGTACATCGTCTCTTCGGGCGGGATTGTGGGCGACAATCTGGGGCAGTTCTACGGCGAAGTGGTCTTTTCGATCGCGCCCTCAGAGGTGCAGAAGGACCTGGTGTGGGCCGGAACCAACGATGGCAAGGTCTGGTACACCACCAACGCCGGCGCCGAGGGCGAGGCGAAATGGATCGATGTGACGAAAAATATTCCCGGATTGCCGGGCACCATGGGGGTGATCTCGAAGATCGAACCGTCGCACTTCGACGCCGCGACGGCGTACATCGCGGTGGATTTCCACCTGATGGACAATCGCCTGCCGTGGCTCTTTAAGACCACCGATTTCGGCAAGACGTGGAAGAAAATCTCGGGCGACCTGCCCACCGATCATCCGCTTTCGTACGCGCGCGTGATCGCCGAAAACCCGAATAAGAAGGGCATGCTGTTTGCCGGCACCGGCCATGCGCTGTATTACTCCATGAACGACGGCGTCAACTGGATGCAGATAAAGGGCGGGCTGCCGGCCGCGCCGGTGTCGTGGATTGTGGTGCAGAAGCAGACGCACGACCTGGTGGTCTCCACGTATGGGCGCGGCTTCTACATCCTGGAGGACCTGACCCCGCTGGAACAGGGCATCAGGCCCGAGACGGTGACTGCCGCGGTGGAATTCCTGACGCCGAAGCCGAGTTACCGGATGGCTCGCGCCGGGCGGGCGGACTGGACGTTCGTGCTGAAAGAGGCGCCCAAGAATCCCGTGGCTCTCGAAGTTCTGGACGAAAAGGGCGTGGTGGTTCGCAAGCTGCCGGACCTGACGGCGAAAGCCGGATGGAACCGCGCCACGTGGGATTT
>CAZARO010001147.1:0-2457 GCA_964487165.1 uncultured Solibacteraceae bacterium
CGAGCAGGGCTTTCAGCATCGCTGGCACCTGCTCCTCGGCCGCGCCTTCGGGTATTTTGGCGACGATATCGAAGCGCGTGGTGGCGATCCAGTCCGGGCCGGAGACGCGATAGGCTTTCACCTGGTACGCAGTCCGAATCAATTCCGCCATCGACATGCGGCGGATGTCGACCCGCGCGCCATCGACGCTCATTTGTCCGCGAAAATTGGCGGGCCGCGGGTCGACCGGCTTCACCGAGGCTACCTCGAACGCCGGAGCGGCAGCGGGGCTCTGCGCGAACGCGAATCCGGCGCCGAGCTGCGCCATTAAAGCGAGTAATCCAAGTCTTTTACTCCACATATGGGCCTGCCAAGTACTGACGAGCGGACGGCCGATATCGCTTAGTAAATCTGCGGCGCCGCTTCCGTTCCGCACCAAGGTAGGGTAAGATTCGGTAAAGAAAGTAGCGGGACCGAAGGCTCGTAACTATGTTACAAAGCGCGCGTTTTGCGACTGCATTTTTCATTACCCTGGTTTCCCTCACGGTTGCCTCCGCGACGGATTCCGACCGCGATTTCTCCGGCAAATGGCTGCTGAACGCGGATCATAGCGATATGCGCGGGTTATCCGGCGACATCTATCCTGTTCTGACGGTAGACCAGAAGTCCACCCTTCATTGCACCGCCACCACCGCCGCGGGCGGAACCGTGGAGTGGACTTACCGCTTGGATGGCGAAGACTCCAAGTACAAAGTGGGCGAAGATTCCTTGAACAGCGCGGTCAAGTGGGAAGGCGCCGCGCTGCTGGTCAACACCCTGGTAAACGGTACGCAAAGCTACACCGTCATGGATCGCTGGACGCTTTCCCGCGACCGCACCCAACTCAACATCCAGCGCCAGATCGTAAACGGTCCGCGACAGATGGAGGGCTACCTGATCTACCGGCGCGAGGGCACAGCGGGCGCGCCGCCCAGTTCCACGGGCACGGCAGCCATTGTGGAGCCGCAATCCGGAGCGCCGCAGCCGGCGCTGGTGCGGCGGCCCGAAACGCCGGCCGTGCCGCCGCCCACGGCGTTTACCATTCCCTCCGGCACCCACATCCTTCTCACCTTGACCAACCCGGTGAGCACCAAGAACTCCAAGGATGGCGACCGCATCTACCTGCAGACGGCCATACCGGTGGCGCAGGATGGCCGCATCGTGATTGCCAAAGGCAGCTACGTGCAGGCGTCGGTAAGTAAGAGCAAGGCAGCCGGGCACGGCTCCAATAAAGGCGAACTCTACATTCGCTTCGATTCCCTCACCCTGCCCAACGGTGTGAGCCGCGATTTCCACGCCCGATTGACCTCCGCGGACAGCGCCAACGGCCAGGTGGACCCCGACGAGGGTAAGATCAGCGGCACGGGCAAGAACACCAAGCCCAGCGAGATCGGGCGCGACGTAGGAATCGGGTCCATGGGCGGAGTGCTGATTGGCAGCGCGGCGGGCCATCCCCTCACCGGGCTGGGCGTGGGCGCTGCCGCCGGAGCCGCCGCGGTGCTGCTCTCCAAGAATAAGGACGTAGTGCTTCCGCGCGGCACATCGGTGGAGATGGTGCTGGATCGCGATCTTTTCTACACCGCCGCCGAATTGGGACGCTGAGCGGGATGTTCTCTTCCCGCTTGCATTTGGACTTTCGCCCCAACCGCCTGACGCAACTACTGGCCGAGAAACGCCGCCAGGGCGCGAATGTACTGGACCTCACGGAGTCTAACCCCACCCACGCCGGATTTCTTTACCCACCGGACCTCATGCGGGCGTTCGACCGCGCGGGCGCGCTGGATTACCGGCCCGCGCCCGCCGGCTCTCTGGAAGCTCGCGAAGCTGTGGCGGCGTATTATGCTTCCCGCGGCTGCCCGGTAGAAGCGGCGCGCATCCTGCTCACCGCCAGCACCAGCGAAGCCTACGCTTATCTTTTTAAGCTGCTGGCCAATCCCGGCGACAATGTGCTGGTGCCGCGGCCTTCGTACCCGCTGTTCGACTATCTGGCCGCCATGGAATCGGTGGAAGTGCGGCAGTACCCGCTGGTCTATCACGGCGCGTGGGCCATCGACCTGGAGGGACTGGAGGCCGCGATTACCGCCGGAACGCGCGCCATCGTGCTGGTCCATCCCAACAATCCCACCGGTTCGTTCGTGAAGCTGGCGGAGCTCGACGCGCTGGCAGGCCTGTGCCGCCAACGAGGCCTGGCGCTGATCTCCGACGAAGTTTTCTCCGATTACGCTTTCGTACCCGACCCCCGGCGCGCAGGCACCCTGGCGGGGGTAACGGACTGTCTGGCGTTTTCCATGAGCGGGCTCTCGAAGATCGCCGGCCTGCCGCAGATGAAACTGGGCTGGATCGTGGTTAGCGGCCCGGCGCCGGTGCGCGCCGAGGCTTTCGAAAAGCTGGAGTGGATCGCCGACACCTACCTTTCGGTGAGCACGCCGGTGCAATGTG
>CAZARO010001148.1:0-2456 GCA_964487165.1 uncultured Solibacteraceae bacterium
GTCCGGCAAGGAGGTAGTTCTCGTCGGGGTCCCCGTGCGCGTCCGCGGAGTGGGATTGCCGGGCGCCTTGACGGTCACCCTGATTCTGCGGAAAGTGCCATCCAGGGCGGTATTCGACGGCTTGTAGCCGATGGTGTACTGGCTGCGGATGTCGCGCGCCACCTGGTGGGCGATGGGTCCACGTCGGCGAGTTCCTTGGGGTAGAACACTTCTCCGCCGGTGGCCTCGGCGAGCGCATTGAGTTGGCGCTTGGCGCTGGAGGCGCTGCGCTTCTCTTCATCGGTCAGCAGGCCCACGGAGTAGATCAGCACTTCGCTCTGCCGCGCGTCGCGCACCAGATTTTCCAGGGGCTCCGCGCTGGCGTTGTCCACGCCGTCCGTCACTACCACCAGGACTTTCTTCTCCTTGTGGGCCTTCTTCAACCACTCGATGGATTTGGCGATGGCATCGCGCATGGCCGTGCCGCCGCGCGAATCGATGCGCCTCAGCGCCTCCTGCATGTCGTTGATGTCGGTGAGAAAGTCCTTATTATTGGGGTTATCGATGTAAGCATCGTCGTTGAAGTTCACGATAAAAACTTCGTCTTCGGGATTCGAGTCCTTCACCAGCGCCAGGGCCGCGGCTTCCACGCTGGCTCGTTTCGACCGCATGCTGCCGCTGTTGTCGATAATCAGCCCCATGGAGACCGGGATGTCCTCGCGTTTGAAAAGCAGGATATCCTGCTTGACGTCGTTTTCCGAAACGCTGAAAGCGTCCTGCTTGAGGTTGGTGACCAGCTTGCCGGCTTTATCCACCACCGTGGTATGGCACACCACCAGGCGGGTATCGGCACTAAAGATAGGTACGGTGCCCTGCGGCGGGGCGGCCGCTTTGGGTTGCTGGCCGAGGGCTGCGATGCCCACAGCGAGCACGCCGGCCGGGAGAAGGAGGCGCAACGGTTTCCACAACATCGTTGCTTCTATTATCGTCGCAAATTGGACGCCGGCGCAGGCCCCAGCCCAGCGCTCGTTCCGGGCGTGGCGTAGTAGCCCGTGCGAGTGCGCGCCGTGGGGCCGCCGGGGGCCCTCACAGCCACCCGAATCTTGCGGAAAGTGCCGTCCATGGAAGCATTTGAGGGCGTGTACTCGATGGTGTACTGGCTCCGCAGATCGCGTGCCACCTGGTGGGCGATGGGCTCCACTTCGGAGACCTCGCGGGGGTAAAACGCCTCCCCGCCGGTGGCTTCCGAGAGCTCATTCAACTGATGCTTGGCATTGGCCGCGGCCTTGTGGTCCTCTTCGCTCAACAGCCCCACGGAGTAGATCAACACTTCGTTCTGCCGCGCCGACCGCACCACGTTTTCCAGGCTGTTGTCCTCGCTGCTGGCGTTATCCTCGCCATCGGTCACCACCACCAGCACCTTCTTTTCCTTATGCGCTTTCTTCAGCCAGCCGATGGCCAACTGCACCGCATCGCGCATGGCCGTGCCGCCGGCGGGCTCGGTGCGCCCCAGGGCTACCTTCATCTCATCGGGTTTGGTGAGAAAGTCCTTGCCGCCGGGGTTGTCGAAATAAGTCTCGTCGTTGAAGTGGATGACAAAAACTTCGTCGTCCCGGTTTGAGTCCTTGATCAACTCAAGCGCTGCGGCTTCCACGCCGGCGCGCTTATTGCTGTTGCGCATGCTCCCGCTGCTGTCGATCACCAGCCCCATGGAAACCGGAATGTCCTCATGCTTGAAAACTTTGATCTCCTGGCGGACGTTGTTCTCGAAGACGCTGAAGGCGTCCCTGGTCAGGTGGTCTACCAGGTGGCCCGACCGGTCCATCACGGTGGTATGGCAGACCACCAGACGGGTGTCGATGTGAAAGACGGCGCCGGCGTCATTCTGCTGGGCGTAGAGGAGCGCCATGCCAAGGGCCCCGATGCCCGCGGTCAACGCGATAATCCTGGGCGTCTGTGTCAACGGAAGTCTCAACGGAACGAATTCCCTTTCGTAGGTTTTCCCTGGTCGGGAGTGGCATAGTACCCGCTGCGGGTGCGTACCGTGAGGTGGCCGGGCGCGTTCACGGCAATCTTGATCTGGCGAAATGTCCCGTCCATGGTGTTGTTCGCGGGCGTGTATTGGATGGTGTACTGGTTGCGGATATCGTGCGCCACCACGTGGGCGATGTGATCCACTTCGGATACATCCTTGGGGAAATAGACTTCCCCGCCGGTAGCTTCCGCCAGCGCGGTCAGTTCGTGCCTGGCTTTATTGGCGTCGCTGCGGTCCTCTTCCTCCAACAATCCCACGGCATAGACCAGCACGCCGCTCTGCTGCGCCACTTTGATGAGTTTCTCCTGGTTGATAATGCTGGCGTTGTCCACTCCATCGGTCACCAGCACGAGCACCTTCTTGTCGCGGTTGGCGTTCTCCAGGAGGTGATCGATGGACGTGCGGATGGCGTCCCGCATGGCCGTGCCGCCCTTGGAATCGA
>CAZARO010001149.1:0-2450 GCA_964487165.1 uncultured Solibacteraceae bacterium
CTTCCGTGAGCACATCCATCAGGGCAATCTGCACCAGCGGCGAATCCTGCAAGGGAAGCGCATCCACCAGGGCGCGCTGGATGTTGGGATTGCCGGCGAGATTTTCGAGCGCGTCTACGGCCCGCAGCCGCACGTTGACGTTGGCGTCGTGATTCACGGTGTATAACAACGCCTGCTCGATCTGCCGGTCGGGAGGCTGCACCTGGCTGGCGTAACTCACGCCGCGAATTCGCGAACTGGAAGATTGATCCTGCAGCATGGAGAGCGCCACCGTCTGGCGCAGGTTCTCCACCTGCGCCTGCAGCTGGGCGATCTCCGGCGCTGCGGTGCGGGGCCGCGAAAGGTAGCGTCCGCCGTATCCGCCGGCCAGCAACAGTACCACTGCCAGCGCGGCCTGCCAGGCGGCCTTCGCGGGCCACCACCCGGCCATCCACCAATGGCTCCTGCCGCCTACTACGGCGCGTTCGCGGCCCTGCTCCATACCGGCCTGATAGGCTTCCAATACCTCTACAAAGCGGGAGCGCATGGCCGGATCGGGCTCCGCCACGGGCAGCGATTCCAGACCCCGCCACACGGTCCCCATCTCCGCCATGTCGGCACGGCAGGCGGAACAGAGTTCCAAATGGGCGATCAGCTTCTCCCGCGCGCCCGTCTCCAGGCGTCCGGCGAGGCATTCCGGGATTTGCTCGCGAAATCGTTCGCAACTCATGATGCTCGTTCTCCACTCAGTGCGAAGAACCGGTCGCTCAACTCGCGCAGCGCCCGGTACACCCGCACCTTCACCGTCCCCACTTCGCACTTCAGGACGGTGGCAATCTCCTCGTGCTTCATCTCCATGAACCGGCTCATAATCAGCACCTCCCGTTTCTCGCTGGGGAGGGCTGCCAGGGCCCGGCGCAGCAGCACGGTTTCCTGCTTCTTCTGCGCCTGGCGGTCGGGCGGCATGTCCGGTCCGCGTAACTCCACTACGTCCTCCGGCAGCGAGACCTCGCCCTTGTGGCGGCCGGCGTAATCCAGATGGACGTTGCGGCCTATCTGAAACAGCCAGGCACGGAAGGGCATTTCCCGCTGGTAGGTATGGCGGTACTTCAAAATGCGGTAAAAGGCCTCTTGCACCAGATCCTCTGCCGTCGCACGGCTGGCTGTAAGGTGCAGAAAAAAATGGAACAGCGGCCGGTGATGGCGGTCGAAGAGCTGTTCCAGCTTGCCGACGTCGCCCTCCCGGACTTCCCACATGATTTGTTCGTCTTCCACTGCAATTCAGTCTACGTACAGGAATACCGGAGAGAGGCAAAAAGGTTACGAAGATGTCTTTCCTCACTATAGTTTTCGCCCGTTTCCGCCGATCTGGCTAATAGATGAACGTCGGAAAAAAGATCTCGGCCGCTTGCGCCGTTCTGGTCCTGCTGACCGCCATCGTGGCGTCGATTGCGCTCTACCGGGTGGGCGACATTCAAGCCAAGCTGTTAGCCATCACCGATCAGTCGCTGCCGGGTGTGTACTCGGTGGGGAAACTGGCGCAGATCAATCGGGTTATGACCGGTAACATGTTGCTGCACATAGGGGTTCCGGCACAACGCCAGCCCATGGAGCCGAAAATCCGCAATGGGCAGAAACAATTCACCGAACTGCTGGGCGAATTCGGGAAATCCCTCACCACGCCGGAGGAAAAGCAGTTATATGACGCCGTACCGCCGGTGTACGGCCGGCTATGCGCCGCGTGGGAGAAGATTCGCCCCGTCAGTAATGCCGGTGACACCGCAGAAGCCTGGGAAACATGGCTTACGGAAGGCCGGCCGGCGATGCTCGACCTGGAACAAAAGCTGAACGCCGAAATCGAATTTTCGCGCGCCGTGGGCGGGCAAAATGCATCGGCAACCTTGAAATCCGTCCATTCCGCGCGGGTGTGGATACTGGTCTTTCTGTTCTGCGCGGTGGTTGCCGGCGGCGGCCTGGCCTTCCTGATCGTTCACCGCCTGAATCTGCACTTGCGCCGCACGGCTCACGATGTGGCCAGGGGCGCCGATGAACTGGCGGGTACCGCGGTGCAGGCGGCTTCCTCCAGCCAGTTGCTGGCGCAAGGAGCGTCGGAACAGGCCGCGTCGCTCGAGGAGACCTCCGCATCCACGAAAGAGCTGGCGTCCATGACGCGATCGAATACCGAGAGTTCGCGTTTGGCCTCCGAGGCGATGGGTGCCGTGGACCTCCAAGTGGAAGCGGGCAACAGCACTTTGGAGGGAATGCTCGGCGCCATGGCGGAAATCCGCGGATCGAGCAACAAGATCTCGAGAATCATTAAGTCGATCGACGAAATCGCCTTTCAGACCAACGTCCTGGCGCTAAACGCCGCGGTGGAAGCGGCGCGCGCGGGTCAGTCTGGAGTCGGGTTCGCCGTGGTCGCGGATGAAGTCCGAAATCTGGCGCGGCGTTCGGCGGAGGCGGCCAAAGAG
>CAZARO010001150.1:0-2450 GCA_964487165.1 uncultured Solibacteraceae bacterium
CATCTCGTCGCGGCCCAGCCAGCGCAGTCCTTCGAGCCCGTTGGCGGTGCCGCGCTCCTGCAGCGCCCGCAGGCGGTCTACTTCCGCCTGGTCCGTGGCCACCACCAGCTTGCCGCAGATTTCGTGCGGCACGCCGTTTTCCTGACAGAACGCCACCATCTGGCGGATTCCCTCAACCGCCAGCCGCGCCTTCACCGAGCCCGGCTTATAGTAAAGGCCGCAATGCAGCACGCCGCTGTTATGGCCGGTCTGGTGCCTGCCGACCTCGCTTTCTTTTTCGAGCAGCGTGATTTCCGCGCCGGGCATGCGCTCGCCCAGGCGATAGGCCGTCGCCAACCCGACGATGCCGCCTCCAATGACGATGACTTTCACAGTTACCAGGATAGGGGAAGCGCGAATGGGAGACGAATCCTCACTCCGTCAGATTGTAAATCAGCCCGAACGGATCCTTGAGATAGCATCGCGGGAAGCGCGGCTCATCCTTGACGATCTCGCAGCCGTGCTTGACCAGCCGCCGCTTGGCCTCTTCTACGCTTTCGACCGTCACTTCCAACACCGGCCCCAGAGTAGGGCCGCGCTCGATGAATAAGTTGATGTGCTTGCCGTGGAGGCTTATCTGAGTCGGAGTCTCGTCGGTGACTTCGAAGGCAAGCTGGTCGACGTAGAAAGCGGCGGCCTGTTTTGGTTCCGGCGCCTGAATCAAAATGTCCGTGCCAAACTTGTTTGCCATATGCGTTTCCTTGGCAACAAGGTTACCACCGCGCCGCATCGCCCGAGTCACGCGATTTTGCTGATTAAAGGTTGCGAATCTCGCAGCGATTCGCGGACGGCGTGAACAAAGCTCTGAGCCTGGAACGGTTTTTGAAGTATCTGAACCGACTGCGCGCCGAGCGTTTCCAGTTCCCGTGAATCCTGCTTGCGCCAGCTACTTACGGGGGAGCCGGAAGTCAAGATCACGGGCAAGGTGGGGATTTTGGAGCGAAGCATGCGCGCGACCGCGGCTCCCGAACCGGCCGGCAAGGTAACATCGGCCACCAGGAGGTCGATCTGAAAATCGACGTCGATGGAGCACAGCAGCGCCTCTTGGGCGGTGGTGGCCTCAATCACCGAATACGGCTTCAGCATGAGCCGCATAAGCTTCATGATCGAAGGTTGGTCTTCCAGCAGGAGTATTCTCGTCATGTGTCCTCTAACCCGGCGCCGCATTCCACTGCGCCACGGCGCGCCGGTCCCGCAGTGTTCTTCTGCGCTGATCGCGCAAGCTGTGCCAATGTAACCAGGCGCCGGTGACGCTGCGAATCAACTCGTCCCGCTCAAAGGGCTTGGTCAACAGGTCGTAAGCGCCCAAATTGAGAGCTTCCACCCAAAGACGCTCATCGGCGAGCCGCGAAGCCAGGATGAGCGCGGGCGGCTCCGGCAATTGCTGGATCCGGTCCAACAGGTCCCGCCACCGGCTGGCGGGCGAATCGGAATCGGCGATGATCACCGGAATCGCGGCTGCCTGCAAGGTATCGACGGCTTCCGCGACGCTTGCGCTTTTGTACATCGCCCACCGGTTTTCCAAATCGGCTTCCATGAATATGTGGTCGACAGAATCGGGGCTATACGAGAGGATTTGTATAACTCCATCAGGATCTGTGCCTTGCTGACGATTCTTCATGGACAGCCGCTCCTCTGCTCGGTAGATAGTGAGTTTGCAATTAAGATAAATAAGAATTCGTAAAGAAGCGTAACGGTATTTATATCAATTTGTCAAGTGTTGAAAAATTCAACATTAGGCAGTGTGCTCACGCAGGTGCGAGAGGTACAAATTGGCTCTTTTATTATTGCAGTGAAATAATTTTGAGAAAATTAATTTAGTCGATTTCTAATGTCGGCCTACGCGCAATCGGTCCACCGTTCGCCGCAACTCGGGATCGGGCCCGATCCGCAGGGCGCCTGGCGAGGCGCTTGGTGCGACTTCCGCAGGTTGCCGCGCTTTCTCATTTGCCGCGCCCGTATCGCTATACGTTGGCCGTGGAGTCGCTCTTGATGTCGTTCTTGACCAGCGCGAGCAGCTTGTCGTCTAACTCGAAGCTGGCGGTGCGCGGCTTGTGATTGCGGGTGTACCAGCGGTAGGTCTCCTTGAGACCGACCTCGAAGGGAGTAGGCTTGAGTTTCAAAATGCGCGCCACCTTACCGATGTTCTCGGTGATGGGCGGGACGTCGAGATATTCGCCGAAGTAATAGGGCTCATCCATGGCGTTACCGCCGGCCTGCTGGATGACATCGCGCGGCACGCGCACCAGCGAGACCTCTACATTGGCGGTGCGCGCCAGCTTCTCGGCGAATTCCACCTGCGTGATGGGCTTGGGATCTCCAATGTTAAACGCCTCGCCCACGGCGCGCGGCTCTTCCAGGGAGCGGACCATGGCCTGCACCAGGTCGGTGAGGTACACGAACTGCATCAG
>CAZARO010001151.1:0-2450 GCA_964487165.1 uncultured Solibacteraceae bacterium
GAGTGCGGCGAGGAATCGGCGCTGCTCGAATCGCTCGAAGGCAAGCGCGGCATTCCGCGCATTCGCCCGCCGTTTCCCGCGGTGGTGGGCGCGTTCCAATGCCCCACCGTGCTGAACAACGTGGAGACTTATTGCGCCGTGCCGGCGATCCTCCGCGATGGCGGCGCGGCGTTCGCGGCGCTCCGCGTGCCCAAAGCCGGGGGCACCAAGATGACCTGCCTCACCGGCCATATAAATAAGCCCGGCGTGTACGAACTGAAGCTCGGCTTCCCGGTGAAACAGATGATCGAGGAAGTGGGCGGCGGCATTCGCCTGGGCCGCAAGCTGAAGGCCTTCATCCCCGGTGGATCGTCGTGCCCCGTGCTAACCGCCGCGGAAGTGGAAGGCGCCACTATGGATTACGATTCCATGGGCGCGCGCAAAACTATGCTCGGGTCGGGAGGCGTCATCATTATGGACGACCAGACCTGCATGGTGAAGGCGGCGCTGCGCATCATGCGCTTTTATGCCCACGAAAGCTGCGGCTGGTGCATCCCGTGCCGCGAAGGCACCACCTGGCTGAAGAAGATCCTGGAGCGCTTCCACCAGGGCGGCGGAACGAGAGGCGATATCAACCTGATCGGCGATATTTCCCGCAATATGCTAGGGCGCACGTTCTGCCCGCTGGGCGACGCCGCGGCCATGCCGACACTCTCCATCGTGGAGAAGTTCCGCAGCGAATTCGAAGATCATCTGGACGGCAAACCGTGCCCCTACGAGCACGAGATGGTGACCGCATGATGAGTTTGTGGGGCAGGCTGGCAGCCTGCGGCCGGATGGCATCCGGCCTTGGGCGGATTACCAATCCGCCGCAGGTTAACAACCTGCCCCACTTTGGTGAGTCCAACTAATATGGCAGACCCGGTAAAACTAACGATTGACGGCAAGGCGGTGACCGCACCGCCCGGGACCCTGGTGATCGACGCCGCCAAAACGGTGGGCATCGAGATCCCGGCGTTCTGCTACTACGAAGGCTTGTCCCTCGCGGCCGCCTGCCGCATGTGCCTGGTGGAAGTGGAAAAGATGCCCAAGCTCATGACGGCCTGCACGCTTCCCGTGGCCGAGGGCATGGTGGTCCGCACCGAAACCGCGCAAGTGGCCACGGCGCGAAAGTATACGCTCGAATTCCTGCTTACCAACCATCCGCTCGATTGCCCGGTGTGCGACAAGGGCGGCGAGTGCGAATTGCAGGACATGACCTTCCGCTATGGCGCGGGCGAGAGCCGCTTCACCGACACCAAGGTCCACACGCCCGAAAAGCAGTTCTCTCCGGTGGTCTTCTTCGACGCGCCGCGCTGCATTCTCTGCTTCCGCTGCGTGCGCGTCTGCAATGAAGGCATGGGCGTCAATGCTCTGGGTGTGATCCAGCGCGGAGTGGCGTCCGAGATCGCTCCCAACCATGGCGACCATCTGGAATGCGATGAGTGCGGCGCGTGCATCGACATCTGTCCCGTGGGCGCCCTTACCAGCGGAGCTTATCGGTATAAGACCCGCCCCTGGGAAATGACCCACGTGGGCACCATTTGCGCACACTGTGCCGATGGCTGCAAGACTACGCTGGGCACGCGCAACGACAAAATCATCAGGGGCAACAACCGCGACCGCTCCGGCATCAACGGCGAGTTCCTGTGCATCAAGGGCCGCTACGGGTTCGATTTCTACGATCATCCCGATCGCCTGCAATCGCCCCTGGTGCGCGTCGACGGCAAGCTGCAAGAAGCCGGCTGGGCGCAGGCGCTCACGCTGGTAGCGCGGAAGTTCAACCAGAATATCGCCGACGGCGGCGCCATCGGGGTAATCGGCTCCAACCACACCACCAACGAAGAGAATTACTACTTGCAGAAGTTCGCGCGCGAGGTGCTGGGCACCAACAACATCGACCACCACCGCACCGGCGACGTGGTGACGCTGCTCGACGCCCTGAGCGCCGTTGGGCAAGGCAAGCTGGCCACCGTCGCCGATCTCTACGAACGCAAAGCCTTCCTGGTGCTGGGCGCCGACCTGGCCCTGGAGCATCCCCTGCTCTCCAACCAACTGCGCGCCAATTACCGCCATCACCAGGCGCGCATCTACGCCGTCACGCCCGGCCCCGTCCGCGAAGACAAATACGCCGCGTCGAGCCTGCGCGGGCGCGGCTACCAATCGCTCGTCGAAAAGCTGCGCAAAGAGCCGGAGCTGGTGGTTCTGTTCGACGATTCGTACCGCGGCGAAGACATCCGCAAGCTGGTGGAGTTCGGCGCGTCGCTGGGCATTCCGGTCTCCTACATCCCGCTGGTGGATTACTCCAATTCGCGCGGCGCCATCGATATGGGCCTGGTGCCCGAGTTGTTGCCGGGATACCAACCGTCGGACCGGAAGGGATTGCACATCCACGAAATGGTCAAGACCGATTTGGACGTCTTGTGGGTCAT
>CAZARO010001152.1:0-2447 GCA_964487165.1 uncultured Solibacteraceae bacterium
GGCGAACTTATCAATCGGTTGCGCCGCAGGCGGGTCAGGGGTTGAAAGCCACAGCTCCTACTTCGCCGCTTCGCCGTCCGTCTCTTCTTCCGCCAGAGCCTCCGGATGCTCCAGCGGCTCCAGCAACTCCCGCGCCTCATCCGCGTGCGCCGATTCCACCTGAATCCGTGACGCCATCGCGCCCATCGGACTCATGCCGGTCAGCCCCCGCTCCGTCGAATCGTCACCTTCCATTACATATTCGATCCCGGCATCGTCCAACGTAGCCTTCCCCAGATTGACGACAAAGGGATCGCTGCTCTCGAGCACCGTCACCAGGTCAACCGCGTGTCCCTCCGCGGGAACACTGGGCGGGGGACCTTGGGCCAGAGGCACATGGCAATCGGAACACTCGGAGAAGCCGTCGCGATACTCCGTCAGGCATTGCGGGCAATGCATCGCCATCTTGTGAACCCTCGATTAGTTCACTCACAGTATACCTCTGGCCCCTAAGTCCCACGTACTGCGAATTACCGAGGTTGATTACAACAGGCGGAAGTTCACCTCCACATACGCCACCACCGCCGCCGGCTTGCCGTTCACTTTACCCGGACGGAACTTCCACTTCTTCACCGCTTCCATCGCCCGGTCGTCCAGTCCCAGTCCCAGACTCTGGCGGACCGTGATGTGTTGCGCCTCTCCGTGGGTGTCCACTTCGATTTGCAGCAGCACCGTGCCTTGCAGCCGGGCCTTGCGCGCATCTTCGCTATATTCGGGTTCGGTCTTGGATATCAGTACCGGCGCCGTCACCGCGCCACCGAGCCCCAGGTACTCCACCCCGCCGCCTTCGCCGCCGCCGCTGCCCGGCCCGAGTCCCGGACCGTTTCCCGGCCCGATGCCCGTGCCATGCCCGGAACCGATGCCCCCGCCGTCTCCGGAGCCGCCCGAAAGCTTTCCCAAAACGCCGTTGGGATCACCGTATTGCAGGGGATTAAAGGTGGAGGGCTTGATCTCGGCATCGCCGATCAGCGTGGGCTCCATCGGCAAAATGGGGTTGGGGTTCAGGATCTCCACCGCCGGTGCCACAAATTGTTTGCGCGCGAACGGCGGTGCGTTGCCCCGGCTAGCCGGCGAATCGGCATGCACGCCGCCCCCGCCGCCTCCGCCCGCATGCGCGGTGGTCCGGTACGAGTCTATATCCGCGGGAACCACGAGTACGTCGTGGAGCAGCGGGATGTTGGAGGGTTTGACGCCCGTCGTTGCCAGAATCAGCAGGATGGCGCCGCAATGGATCAGCCACGATAGAAGCGCGGAGCGCTTCGGCGAAGCAAACATACTAGGTTCTCCTGCCGTCCCCCAGTATGCACTTACTACGCCAAGTTACAATCGCCCCATTTTTCCCACTTATCGGTCACGCATAAGTGGGAACTACACCGACACTGTATATTCGAATGCACAGTTATACAATGGTAGCCGTCATCCCCATATGGCACCCATCGCCCGGAAAACGCGCCGCCTGCTAATTGCCGCCCTCATCGGTGTAACTATTGGCGCGGTCGTGACGCCTATCTTAGTTGCCGAAGGAGCCTTGCATATCGCCGTCCGTCCGAGGCCGGACGCGGCGGAGGCCAACACCGTCGCGCGCTCGTCCGCGTCCGCGTGGGAGCCTGCCCGCGCCATTGCCGCCGATGGCATCGTGCTCGACGGCTGGCTTTTCACGCCGCGTCAACCCGACGGATCGGGCGTCATCCTACTCCACGGCATCGGCGACACCCGCAGCGGAATGGCCGCCCACGCCGCCTACCTGCTACGCGCCGGCTTCACGGTCCTGGTGCCGGATTCCCGCGGCCACGGGTCGAGCGGCGGCTCGCTCATCACCTACGGAATTCGCGAAGCCGCCGATGTGAACGGTTGGGTGGATTGGTTGGTGCAGAAGCGCCCCATCGCGCACCTGTACGGCTTAGGCCAATCGATGGGTGCCGCCATCCTGCTCGAATCGCTCCCGCGCGAGCCGCGTTTTCGCGCGCTGGTGGCGGATTGCCCCTTCGATACCTTCGAGGATGTCGCCACCTACCGCCTGGAACACGCCTCAGGCCTCGGACATTGGGCTGCCTGGCCCATCGTCCAGACCGGCTTCCTCTACACGCGCCTGGCTTACGGCCTCGACCTCCGCAAAGCGTCCCCCGCGGCTGCGATTCGATCCACCAGGGTGCCCGTCCTGCTCATTCACGGGACCGCTGACACCAACATCCCGCCGGCCGAATCGGTAGCGCTACACGCCCTGAATCCGGAATCCACGGAGTTGTGGCTGGTGCCCGGCGCGGACCACATTTCGTCGCTAAGCGCGAACCCGCAAGAATATGCTCGCCGCGTGACGGACTGGTTTCGCTCCCACCCATAGCTTGGCCACCTGGTGGGGCAGGATGGCATCCCAATGTCACTTACATTGGCCTATGAGCCGTACCTGC
>CAZARO010001153.1:0-2444 GCA_964487165.1 uncultured Solibacteraceae bacterium
GATAAGGGAGTTTTCACGTTCACCGTGCAGCTTCTCAAGGGCGGCAGCATATTCGGGGCGGGCAAGATTCGCTGGTGCGTGCAGTATGCCGACGCCAAGAATTACCTGCTCACCGAATTGGACCGCAAGAATTTTTGGACGGGGGTGATCGCCAAGGGCACCCGGCTGGAGCGGAAAAAGGCGCCGCATAATATCGAGAACCCCAAATCGTTCACGGTCGAGCTCGATATTTCGCCCGATCAACTGGTGCAGAAGCTGCAGGTCGGCAACGATTGGGCCGTGCTCGACACTTTCGCCGAACCGGGCCGCGATTTCACCCAGGGAAAGTTCGGATTTCTGATTCAGGGAAGTGACGAGATCGCTATTTCGGACTTCAAGTTTGTGGCCAAGTAGGGCCGCGCGGCATCCCTGTTTTCGAGTATTTCCGCGCCTTGGATTTCGGGACCGTCGATGGGCAGAGTCACAATAAAGGTGGTGCCGGCACCCACCTCGGTCTCGAACTCGATTGACCCGCGGTGCTTGCGCGCCACGATGGTATATGCAATCGCCAGCCCCTGGCCAGTGCCGCTGCCGACCGGTTTGGTGGTGAAGAAGGGGTCGAATACGCGCGTCCGCACTTCCCGCGGAATGCCCGTCCCGTTGTCCCGCACCCGCACTTCGACGAACTGCCCGTTACGCCTGGTGGTGACCAGCAATTCGCCCTTTCGTTCCGGGTCCTCCTGTTGCGCCGAAGCGATGGCATCGGCAGCGTTGACAATCAGATTGAGAAAGACCTGGCTCAACTCGCCGGCAAGGCATCGCACCGGCGGCAGATTCGCGTCTAATTCCGTGCGGAGGTCGGCGACATGTTTCCACTTGTTGCGCGAGATGAGCACGGCATTTTCCAGCAGGTGATTGAGGTCCACGGGCGCGGTCTGGAAGCTGCCCGGATGCGAGAATTCCTTCAGAGCTTTTACAATTTCCGTTACACGCTCGGCGCCCTCGATGGCTTGCTGGATGGCCTGCGGCGTTTCGGTTACCAGGTAATTCAAGTCGAGAGACTGGGCCAGACGATCGATATCGACGGGTTCCCCGCTGCCCCGCGCTGCATCGAGCACCTGTGCCATGCCGCGGAATGCTCCTTGGATGAATCGCAGGTTGTCTCCGATATATTGGATGGGCGTGTTGATTTCGTGCGCCACACCGGCGGCCAGTTGACCGATCGATTCCAGCTTCTGGATATGGGCGAGCTGGCAATCGCGGGCCTTTCGTTCGGTCACATCGCGAATCACCGCCGTAACCAGCGGCTCCTGCGCGCCTTCCGAAAACTCCGCCAGCGAGACTTCCAGCGGGATTTGCCTGCCGCTCTGATGGCGGCCGCTGAGTTCCACCGCTGCCCACGACCGCGCCGGCGCCAGGGCCGGCGCCACATCCGCCAGGCGCGCCGGTTCCGCGAAATCCGGCACCAGCGACGAGAACGGCTTGCCGATCAGTTCGTTTGCGGGGTAGCCGAAGATCGCTCCCGCGGAGCTGTTGGCAAATTGGATGGTTCCCGCGCCGCCCATGGTCACGATTCCGTCGGACGCGATTTCGGCGATCATGCGGTGCCCTTTTTCGGCTTCCAATACGCGCGCCGCGGCCCGCAGCCGCAGCTTCAATTGGTGGAGGTTGACCGGTTTGGGGAGATAGTCATCCGCGCCGGCTTCCAGTCCGGCCAGCAGATCGCCCTCATCCGTCTTGGAGGTCAACAGAACCACATACACATAGTGGGGAAGCTTAGCGCCGCGCACCCTGCGGCAGATCTCCATGCCATCGGTACCCGGCATCACCCAGTCCACGATCGCGAGTTGCGGGCCCGACGGAGAGTTCAGGGTTTCCCAGGCTTTTTCCCCGTCCCAGGCCATGATAGGCGAGTACCCCCACTGCGCCAGCACTTTGGAAAGCAGCAGCTGGTACATGCGATCGTCTTCGGCAACCAGTATCTTCATGGCCATTGGTAAACCGTGGCGGGCGGGCGCAATCCTGACAAGGCTCCATATCAACATTATCTGAGCATCCCGCCGGTGGTAAGTCCTCGTTAGTGGAGTAAGATGCCCCTAACAGAGGTTGATCGCGGACGCGTGCGTTATGGTCAACGGGCAGTTGCTGACGGCATACCCCCAAGCCCCATTCTGACTTCACTGACCCCAAGGGGCCGCTTCTGACTCCTGAGGGAGTTGCACGATTCGGCTGATCGACCGCTCCCTCGGGGTCGCGGCTCGGTAGGCTCTGGCAAACACCGAGGCGCCATTCCGAGCCGCGCGCTAGCAAGCGGTTCTTCGCCTATATCCCGCCGGGATCAAGGCGAAGCGTTGCCTATTCAGTATCTCGAGGTCCACTGCTTACCGAAGGTGACGTTCGATTCAGCCGCGAACTTACGGTAATTCTGGAACGCGATTTCGTTGCGCGTACAGTCGGCCCGGCCG
>CAZARO010001154.1:0-2441 GCA_964487165.1 uncultured Solibacteraceae bacterium
GCGCTTCAGTGCGTTCCCTGTATCCGCAGGCCAGCGACCGCGAAGTATTTCTCCGCGTGGCCGCGCGCCGCCTGGATCGCGACACCATGCTTCTCGTCTACGGCTGGGACCCGGAAATGCATCCGTGACGGCCCTCGCGCAGGCGTTTCAGGAACTGCTGGCAGCGCTCGATCGGACCGAAACGCCGTTCGTCGTGGTTGGCTCCGTCGCCAGCGGCGCCCACGGACTCGCGCGGCTGACCAACGGCATCGACATTGTGGTGGATCTGCCGGCCGGGCACGTGGCGGAATTTTGTGAAGCGCTGAGTGCCGCGTTTTATGCCGACTTTGCCATGGTGTCGCGCGCCGTGGCCGCGGGACGTTCCTTCAACCTCATTCACCTGGCGAGCGCCTACAAGTTCGACCTGTTTCCGGTGGGCGACGACGCCTTCGGCCGTTCCGAACTCGCCCGCCGGGAATTCACCGCCGGCAGCGTAAGCGGCCTGGAGAATATCGAGTTCCCCGTGGCAAGCCCCGAAGATACCATCCTCGCCAAGCTGGCCTGGTTTCGGAAAGGCGGCGAGGTTTCGGACCGCCAGTGGAGCGATATTCTCGGCATAATTAAGGTCCAATCCGATCGACTCGATCTGACTTATCTGAAAACATGGGCCGGCGCCCTCGGAGTGTCGGATCTTTTAAATCAAGTGTTGCCTTGAGCTGAGCGCTGCGTGCTGATCTGTTCATCGGACGGCAAGAAGCTAGGGAGTGACCGCGACGCCGTCGAACTGATCGGCGAGGCGCTGCATGCCGGCGCCCACATCGTCCTGATTCCGGCGGAACGGCTCGCTGAGGATTTCTTCCGCCTGCGAACCCGCATTGCCGGCGAGTTCATTCAGAAATTCGTGACGTATGGCGTGCGTCTGGCCATCGTGGGCGACATCTCCGCGCACTTGGCCGAAAGTTCCGCGCTGCGAGACTTCGTATACGAAGCGAATCGCGGCCGGCATGTCTGGTTCCTGGCCAACCGGGAGGAACTCGAGCAGCGACTCTTGATTGATCCCTCCTGACCGGCCGCCATGCTTCCGGCCGGATCACCGCCCTCCCGCAACGCAGCCGGGCCGTCTGCCTACCTGTCGTTCTTATAAATTTGCCCGTGCCGCATGACGAACACCACATGGCGCACCGCCGTGATGTCGTCGAGCGGATTCCCTTGCACCGCCACGATGTCGGCTTCCATTCCGGGCGCGAGCGAGCCGATCTTGTCGGCCATCCCCAGCGAATCGGCCGCTACCGACGTGCCGGTCATCAGCGCGTCCATGGGCGTATCGCCGCCATCTTTTACGCGGTAGATGAACTCCTCGGCGTTGCGGCCGTGCGCGCCGGCTACCGCGTCGGTCCCCAGCGCGATCTTCAGATGTAGCTTGCGGGCGCGCTTGTAGACGTCGGCCACCAGCGGCAGCCCCTTTTCCATGTACGCGAAACCTTCCTCGTTATAGTTGCCGATGCCCAGAAATTTCGCTTTGTTGTCCAGGTAATTGTGCAGCACCAGGAAATTCGGGTCGAAGAAAACCCCGTGGTCCTTCATCAATTGCAGCGTCGCGTCGTCCAGAAAAGTTCCGTGTTCGATGGAAGTGCAGCCCGCCAGAACCGCGGCCCGCGCGCCATCTGACGCATGCGCGTGGACGATGGTCCGCAAGCCCTGCGCCTTGGCCTCGCCGCAAGCGGCGTTGATCTGCTCCACCGTGGCGGTCATCTTACCGCCGTCGCGGATGCTGGCGGTGGCGAACAGCTTTACCAGGTCGGCGCCCTCGGCTTTATACTGCTGCACCAGGCTGCGGATATGGTCGGGCGTGCCGGAATTCTCGTTAATCTGGTGCAGCGAGGTGAGAATGCGCGGGCCGGGGATGGCCCCTGTGGCGATCATGTCGCGCAGGTCGGCGTCCTGTGGCGCGCCGGGGCATTGTATGGTAGTGAATCCGCCCATCAGCGTGGCGTAGGCATTGGCCGCGCCGTAGAGGGTCGCCTGCGCCGGGGTGGTCTTGCCGCCGCGTCCGGGACCGCTTTCGAAGCGGCCCTCCTTATTGAAGTACCAGGTAATGTGGACGTGGGTGTCGATCCAGCCCGGCATCACGGTGAAGCCGCTCAGGTCCACCGTGGGCTTCTGTTTGGCGGGGCCGATGCTGGTGATTTTGCCGGCCTCGATGACGATCTCCTGGTTCTTGAGGACGTGGCCTTTGCCGTCGATCAGGGTACCGGTCTTGATTACCGTGGGTTGCGCCAGGGCCAGCGCGGCGAGGAAAGGAAGAGCGAAGCAGGTGCGGAGCATAGCGATATTCTCGTCGAACCAGCTTATCGCGTCTCGAATGCCACCGCGCGATCCCCCGGCTGGCGGGGTGCTTAACTGATCTGGGGGCTCCCTCGTACTAAACCCCGCAACCGCTCCTTTGCAGTCGCGGCTCAGTA
>CAZARO010001155.1:0-2440 GCA_964487165.1 uncultured Solibacteraceae bacterium
GACCAGGTGATGGGCCAGAAGATGTTCGACTCGCCGATATTGTTATGGTCCAGCCAGTTCTCGGCCCGGGTTTCATAGTTGTTGGCGCTTAGGGTCCAGTTGCGGTAAGGAATCGTGACGCCGTACTGCCATTGAATGTCGCGCTCACCGTGAAGGGGAGCGAAGGCGAAGTTCTGACCGCTTGCCAGGTCGAGCAACGGTCCGGTGGCGGTCGATAGTGGCGGAGCCTGATAGTAATACCCGTAGAAGCCGCTAAACACCCAGTTGAGGTGAGGAACCTTCAGGGCAGCACCAAAGCGGGGATCGGTTGCGGTCTCGGAGATGGTGGAAGTGAATTGTGTGGCGCGGAGCCCGGCGATCAAAGTAAACCACGGAGCTACCTTGAATTTATCGTTGATGAATTCAGAGACCACTCCGCCATTGACACCTATTGAAGAGGAGGGAACGTTTGGGGTGCCGTCGGTGAAGTAGTTATTGAAGTAGTTGTATTGGTGCTGGCCAAAGGAGTAGAGGCCTGCCTGAAGATCGTTTTTCCAGAAGTTCTCGTTGAGTGCGACCTGGGCCCCCGCGTAGCTGGCGTTCTGATTGATAGTGGAAATGACGGGAGTATCGTTCGGCCCACCTTTGTAGTCGGCTCCGTTGTAGTGATAGAACGGCGAAACGGTCAGGAGCGACTTTGGGCTGAAGGTGTGAACCCAGGAGAAGGTGACGTAACCGTCCGGCTCGCTTTCGGCGTCATGCAGGCCGCTGGATGGGTAGACCTGGTTGCCAATGGAGTTCGGATCGGGGTCAATAGGAATTTGGTAATAATCCCTCCGCAACGAAGTCACCAAGCGGTATTGATTCTTCGCGTCGGGATTGAAGATGAAGGAAGCGAACCCGCCGAAGCCGTTGACTGCGTCGTTGACCACCTGGGGAACCGGGGTTTGGAGGCCGTAATTGCTGCGGTTTCCGTTCAGGCTCGCATACCAGGCAAATCGCTGGGTGTGTGCTCCGCAACCGATCTGGTCGTCGGTTTGATAGAAATTGCCAACGGTGACGGCGAGATCGCATTCGCGGTCGCGCTCGAAGCCGGTGCGGGGCACGACGTTGAAGACTCCGTACGTGCGGTCTCCATAGTCAGCGTCGTAGCTGCCGCTATACACCTCGAGATAATCGATGTCCCTGGGGAGGATTTGCGGGCCCAGGTTGGTCGCGATGTTGGTGTTGGGAATGGGGACGCCGTCGATCAGCCAGTTGACCTGATGGCCGCCCATCATGTGCAGCATGTCGTGGGTCACATAGGAGGCCGGAACGTAATCGGTGATCATCTCCATGCCGTTGGTGCGGTCCGCTCCCGGAGTCTGCTGAATGTCGGCGCGGCTTAACATCGTCGTTGGCGTAGCGGTGTCGGTCGTCGGCTGGACGGGAGTTTCCCCAACCACGATATTTTCCCTGGCGCTCTCAATACCCAGCTGAAAATGGAGAATCGGACTGGTGTCGGACTGAACGATGACGGCCTGGCTTGCCTGCTGAAAACCCTTCGATGAAACGATTACTGTGTAATTTCCGATGGGTACGGATGTGAATGCGAATTCGCCGTTATCGTCGGAGTTCTGCGATTGCGTCCAGTCCGAGTTTTGGGCTTTCAGTGTGAGATGCGCGCCCTGGATGGGGCGGTGCTGGGGATCATGGACGACGCCGCGAACGGAGCCGAAGATGGTGGCAAAGGCGAGGGGTGCGGCAAACAGGCACAGTGCCAGTGCGGGCAGAAACTGCACAACCTGGGGTTTTCGGAACATGACGAGAATCCTCAATGGGTTCTGTAGCAGTCACGGTTACAAAACGGAGGACACGCGCTGGGAATCACGCCGGCTTCCGTTTTCGTGGCGGTGTTACAGGCTGAGGAGGGTGGGAGGGCCGCGCTTGTGGCGGGCTCGATCGGCGGAGATGCGGTAGCCGGCTTCGGCTTCGCGGGCGAGGGTCGCGGTCCCGGAGGCAGGATTGATGAACGCGGAATCCGCTGGAGCAGCAAACACGTGTTGCGCCATCAGCGGGCCGTGGGTGAAAGGCGAGTAGGGGCACCTTGCGGAGATGACATGGAAGGTGGAGGGTATGCTTCCGACTTGCATGTTCATTGCGCAGTGGTGCTTGCCGTCGCGGCGGCAGCAGGCGGGAAGCTGCGAATCGTCCGGTGCGAAGGCGAACGCGGGCGCGATCAGCGGCAGGCTGAAGACCAGCAACAACAGGATGGAGAACGCGCGGCGCACGAAGTCATCGTACTAGAAATCAGCGAAAAGCCGGAATCGCGGGCCGTCGAACTTCAAGGCACGCTGGGTTACGGTGCCGTAGAGTAGTCCTGCTGCACGAGCGCCCAGACTTCGTTTTTCTTCGAGGTCAGGCTCAGGTGGTGAGATACAGATTCCGATGCGTCCTTGTCCGGCGTGTAGGTGAGCGTGTA
>CAZARO010001156.1:0-2439 GCA_964487165.1 uncultured Solibacteraceae bacterium
GTCGGGCACGTTGTAGAGCCGGCCGTTGGTGAGGACGCCGTCCACGTCCATCAGCAGCAGTTTGGTGCGGGCGGCGGCCTGCAGAACTTTGGCGTCCATGGTTACACCGTGTACGTGCTGGACGAAACGTGGCCGCCTTTGCCGGTCCAGTTAGTGTGGAAGAATTTGCCGCGCGGCTGGTCGATGCGCTCGTAAGTGTGCGCCCCGAAGTAATCGCGCTGCGCCTGCAGCAGATTGGCCGGCAGCCGCTCGCTGCGGAAGCCGTCGAAGAAAGAGAGCGCCGTGGTGAAGGCCGGCACCGGCACTCCCGCCAACACCGCTTGCGCCACCACGCGGCGCCAGGAAGGCTGGCAGCGGTCGACCAGTTCAGTGAAATACGGATCGAGCAGGAGATTCCCGAGGGCCGGATCGCGGTCGAAGGCAGCTTTGATCTTCCCCAGGAATACCGAGCGGATGATGCAGCCCGCGCGCCACACCATGGCGATGCCGCCGTAATTGAGGTTCCAGTGGTACTCCTTGGCGGCCTCGCGCAACAGCATGAAGCCCTGCGCGTAAGAGACCAGCTTGGAAGCCAGTAGCCCCTGGCGAATATCCTCAACGAAGGCCGCGCGGTCGCCATCGAAATGGAACTTAGGGCCGGTAAGAATCTTGGACGCCGCCACGCGATCCGCTTTCATAGCGCTCAGGCAGCGGGCGTAGACCGCTTCGCCGATCAGCGTCACCGGCATGCCCAGGTCGAGCGAGCTGACGCTGGTCCATTTGCCGGTGCCCTTTTGTCCGGCGGTGTCGAGGATCTTGTCCACCACGTAGTCGCCGGCTTCGTCCTTATAGGCCAGGATGTCGCGGGTAATCTCGATGAGGTAGCTGTCGAGCTCGCCCTTGTTCCATTCGGTGAGTACGTGGTTCATCTCCTCGTTGCTCATGCCGAGCCCTTCCTTGAGGAGTTGATAGGCCTCGCAGATGAGCTGCATGTCGCCGTACTCGATGCCGTTGTGGACCATCTTGACGTAGTGGCCGGCGCCGTCTTCGCCCATCCAGTCGCAGCAGGGCTCGCCATCGGGAGTGCGGGCGCAGATGGCCTGGAAGATTTCCTTCACCAGCGGCCATGCCGCGGGGCTGCCGCCGGGCATCATGGACGGGCCGAAACGCGCGCCCTCCTCTCCGCCCGAAACGCCCGTGCCGACATACAGCATGCCTTTGCCTTCGAGATATTTGGTGCGGCGGATGGTGTCCGGAAAATGGGAATTGCCGCCGTCGATGATGACGTCCCCGGCCTCCAGGTACGGCAGCACCAGCTCGATGAATTCGTCTACCGCGGCGCCGGCTTTGACCATCAGCATGACTTTGCGCGGCCGTTTCAGCAGGCCGGCCATCTCCTCGATGGAGTGGGCGCCGATAACGTTCTTGTGGCCCTTGGCGGCGTCGTGCAGAAAATCGTCCACCTTGGAAACGGTGCGATTGAAGGCGACCACTTTATACCCGTGGTCGCTCATATTGAGGATGAGGTTCTGGCCCATAACGGCCAGTCCGATTAAGGCGATGTCGGCGGTAGGTTCCATGATATTTTTGCTCGCTGGAAATTAGAGATCTCCGTTATAACACGTGGCTGTGGGGCGCTCAAACGGGCGAGCCCGCGGGTGGGTACTTAACTGTTTCGGGGGAGCACGAGTTGCGGCCACCGCTCCCTTGCGGTCGCGGCTCAGTAAGGCTTTCCGTTTTACGGAGCCGCGACCGGAGGGAACGGATTTGCAACCGAACAACGCAAATTCCCAAAACGATTAATCACCCGTCCCGGGATCGCGAATCGAACTGCCGCATCAGAAAACGAGTTGCGCCTCCCGCATGTGCTGTGATAATGTCTTCTCCACTCGTTCTCACTGTCAGAGATGAGCGCTGTGTAAGGTGGAGGAGTGCCTGGATGCTGCTTGCTCCCATCATATGGGTATTGACGGTTGTCATTTGCTACTTCTTCGTAGCGAGAACCTGGTGGTTCCCGCCGCCCATTAGTCAGCACGGACTGGATTACGATGCGCAGTTTATGCGCACCCTGATTGTGGTGGGAATCATCTTCTTCCTGGCGCAAATGGCGCTGGGGTGGGTGATCGTCAAATTCCGCAATGACGGCGGGCGCGCTTCTCACTCCCACGGCAACAACAAACTCGAAACGCTGTGGACCAGCGCCACCGCGCTCCTCTTCCTGGGACTGGTGGTGATGGGCACCAAGATCTGGGCGGGCGTGCACTTCGACGAAGCGCCGCCGGACGCGGTGCAGATCGAGGTGATGGCCAAGCAGTTCGCCTTCAACTTCCGCTATCCCGGCGCCGACGGTAAATTCGGCCACACCGAGCTCCGGCTGATCAACGACGCCAATGGCGACCCGTTCGGCATGGATCCCAAAGACCCGGCCGGCAAGGACGACATCATCAGCGCGTCGCTCAA
>CAZARO010001157.1:0-2435 GCA_964487165.1 uncultured Solibacteraceae bacterium
GGCCGATGCGGAACTCCTGCACTTCGAAGCGGCCGTGGTACTCCACGACCTTATCGAAGATGTTCTCCATGATGTGGGAATCGATCAGGTGGCCTTCCGCTTCGACCACTTCTTGAAAGGGCATGAGAATTCTATTGTAGTCGGGGGATACTGTTCACCGCAGAGGCGCCGAGACGCTGAGAAGAAAGAACCAAAGCGGGGAGAGCGCAGAGGAGGCAGAGAGCGCGGAGAAATCTTTGCCCTTGCTTCGGCGAGAACCACCGGCTGGCATGAGAATTCTATTGTAGTCGGGGGTATACTGTTCACCGCTGAGACGCCGAGACGCGGAGAAGAAAGAACCAAAGCTGGGAGAGCGCTGAGGCAGGCAAAGAGCGCGGAGAAATCTTTGCCCTTGCTTCGGCGAGAACCACCGGCTGGCATGAGAATTCTATTGTAGTCGGGGGATACTGCTCAGCGCAGAGACCCCGAGAGGCGGAGAAGAAAGAACCAAAGCAGGGAGAACGCAGAGGAGGCAGAGAGCGCGGAGAAATCTTTGCCCTTGCTTCGGCGAAACCACCGGCTGGAACGCTTGCGCGATGCTCCCGTTTTCCGGCCTTGGTGCAGCGGTGGCGGGTTCCCCTGATCGCGGATGCCGGCACGGGTCCGCGCCAAAAACCCGGTGCGTGATCGGCCAGCTTTCGGTAGGAAGCATGGTTGGATGCGAGAATTGAATAGTGATGATCCGCCGATCCTGCATTCTTCTTTTCATAACGCTCTCCGCCTTGGCACAACAGGCCAAAGACATCGCGGCTGACGAGTGGACGCGGCCGTTTCCTCCCTTTCGCATCGTGGGCGACCTTTATTATGTCGGCACCTACGATCTGGCCTGTTACCTGATCGTGACGCCGGCCGGCAACATCCTCATCAACACCGGCCTGGCCGGGTCGGCCACGCAGATCCGCGGGAATATCGAGACGCTGGGCTTCCATTTTGCCGATACCAAGCTCCTGCTGGCCACCCACGCGCACTTCGACCATGTCTCGGCGATGGCGGAGGTGAAGCGTCTCACCGGCGCGCGCCTGGCGGCCACGGAGGCCGAAGTCACGCTGTTCGAAAGCGGCGGCAAGAGCGATTTCCGATTCGGCGAGGACCGGACCGCCTGGTTCCAACCGGTCCACGTGGATGAAAAACTGCGCGACGGGCAGAAGGTTGGGCTGGGCGGAACGGAGTTGACCGTGCGCCTCTCGCCGGGCCACACCAAGGGTGCGGCCAGTTACGAATTCACCGAGGCGGATGGCGGGCGCGAGTATCGCGTCCTGATTGCCAACCTGCCGAGCATCAATCCGGGCGTCACGCTGTTGAAAAATCCGAAGTACCCCGACATCATGAACGATTACGCGTACACGCTGGCGACGCTGAAAGAGCTGCACGCCGATATTTTCCTGGCGTCCCATGCCAGCCAGTTCGGCCTGCACCGCAAGTATCAGCCCGGCGACACGTATCAGCCCATCCGCTTTGTGGATCCGGCGGGCTATCGCGCCGCGCTCGACCAGCTGGACGCAGCTTTCCACGCGCAGTTGGAACGGGAGCGCACGGGGCAGTAGCGCGGCTATTCGACAATCAGGAATTGCTCGTATTTTCCGTCGGGCATCAGGTAGATGTTGAGGGACACGGTCTTCTTCTGGAAGACGGCCCGGTATGCGCGATGGGGCATGCCGCCGCGCAGGCTTTCGCTCAAGCGCGTCACCGATTGCAGCTTGCCGAGCGCGGCGAGCGATTGCCGGATGTCGCTCAGCGCCTGGGCGGAGAAGTACGAATTGGCATTCTCGGTGAAGAGCGCGCGGTTGAGCTTACCCTTCGAGAGCGATTCGAGTATGGATTTCACCTGCGCGGTATCCTTATCGGCTGCGGCCGACTCCTCGGGCAGGAGCAGGATGGTCGCCACCTGCGTGGTGATGGGGCCGGCGAGGCTGATGCCGTCCTCATTGGTGAGCACCACGATGGCGGCGTTGCGCGTGGGATAGATGGTGTTCGACGCCAGAAAACCGGAGACCTCGCCACCGTGCGAGATGGTGGGAATGTGGTTGAACTCGCCTAATTGCAGGCCCAGGGCGTAATGAGTGAAGTCGCCGTTGGTCAGGCGCACCTCGCGCGTGAATTCGTCATAGGAGTGAGCCAGCAGGACGCCGTTATGGAGGAAGGCCATGTCCCACAGGGCCAGGTCGTAGGGAGTCATGCAGAGCTCGCCGGCGCCGAAGTACCATCCGGCGGCCTCGCGCTGGACGCGGCGCGGCGGGCCGCCGGCGTAGCGGGTGTAGCCCTCGGCATCGTACGGAAAAGATACCGAGCAATCGTCGGCCGACTCCATTTTTAGCGGCTGGAAAATCCAGTGTTTGAGGAACGCGAGCAGCTTTTCGTCCGACGCCTTCTCAAAGATCTCGGCGGCCAGCACGTAG
>CAZARO010001158.1:0-2433 GCA_964487165.1 uncultured Solibacteraceae bacterium
TACCTCTATTAAATCAGAGCTCGGCGACGCGGCGTTGGACCAGGAAATAATAGAGACCCAGGAAAACCAGCAGCGCACCGTTCACCGCCAACACCACCGGCGCCGTATAGATTGGGACGAGCCATCCCGCTACCAGGTTTCCCATGGGCATGCCGCTGCGGAAGGAGAGATTGTAGACGCTCATCACGCGGCCGCGCATCTGGTTGGTGACAATCAACTGCACCAGCGAGTTCACCATGGCGAACACTCCCATCATGGAAGCGCCGGAGAAGAACAGGGCCACACAACTCAGCGGCACCGAGGGGGAGAGAGCAAAACCGGTAATTCCGATGCCCAACGCCATGAGCATCACTAGCGCCACACGGCCCTTATTATTCACGTTGCCCAGGCCGGCGACGGCCAGCGCGCCGACCACCGATCCGGCGCCCGACGTGGAAAGAAACCAGGCTGCGGTTTCCGCGCCGCCATGGAAAACCTTGTCGGCAAATACCGGCAGGAAGGTACGCATGGGCACCGCCAGGGCAGCCATGCAGAACGCCAGCACGATGAGTCCGCCCATGGCTCCCTGCTTGTACACGAAGCCGATTCCCTCTTTCAAACTGCTCAACATGCTGCCGCTGGTTTTTTCGGGGAGGAAACGCGTGTTGAGCATCAGCAGCGTCACCACCGGAGCCAGGAAGGAAAGCGAATTGAGCCCGAAACACCAGGTGGCGCCGAGACTATGGAACGCCAGCGCGCCCAGTGCCGGCCCCACCGCGACCGCGGCATTGAATTGGATAGAGTTCAACGCAATGGCGTTGGGCATGTCCTCTTTGGGCACGAGGGTGGGGATCAGCGCGGAGTAAGCCGGCCCTCCGAAGGCCTGCGCAAACCCCACGATGAACGAACCGGTGAGGAAATGCCAGACCTTCACCACGTGAAATCCCACCAGCACGGTGAGAATGATGGCCACCGTCATCTGCAGGCATTGCGAGAAGATCAGCATGTGGCGGCGTTCGAAGCGATCGGCCAGAACGCCGCCCACCAGGGAGAAAAGAAAGATGGGAACGGCTTGTAAAATCGGGTCTAAAGCCAGCAGGCGGGCCGACTGGCTGATCTTCCAGATGAGCCAGCCCTGGGCGAATATCTGCATCCACGTGCCGATGGCGGAAAGGCACGCGCCCGTCCACATCAACCGGAAGTCGCGATAATGGAATGCTTTGAAGACGCGTTGCAGCACGGGAATCGGAGGTCGGCTACTCCCCTAATGACGCGGGAGTATGAAAATGGATTGTATCAGTTTACCCGTGTGGGGGCCGGTTGCATACCACTTCTGCGGATCGGGTATAATGAAGCTTCAAGCGGGGGTGGGTCTTCTCGAGTAGCAGGCTAGCCGCAATCGTCGGTCCCTCAGCAGTCCGAACAGTCTCCCACGCCCTTTTTTCCCTTTTCTTCCCTGACGATTGCCGCATCTGCGCGCGCCCCCTGCGCGAGGTCACGCGTATCCCCGTCTGCCGAAAATGCCTGCGCGATCCGCAGCCTTTGATTGCCGAATTCTTCTGCGTGAGCTGCCGGACTCCCTTCGTCAACGCCTTCCCGTTGGATGCCGAAGGCCGCTGCCCGTTGTGCCGCGCCGGTCTGCGCGGCTTTGACGCGGCCTATTGCTTCGGCGCTTACGAAGGTACCTTGCGGGAGTTGATCCACCTGTATAAGTACGGACGGATTGAAACCCTGTCGCGGCCGCTCGGGGATCTGCTGGCGGCGGCAATTCCGCTGGACGAGCGTTTCGACGCCGTCACGCCGGTTCCGCTGCACTGGCGGAAGCAGTGGCAGAGAGGCTTCAATCAATCGGAACTGCTGGCGCGGGCGATTGCGCGCCGCCGCGGAATCGCCGTGGTGTCGGCGCTGTGGCGGGCGCGGTCCACGCAAGTGCAGGCCGGGTTGAGCAACTCCGAGCGGCGCAAGAATGTGGCCGCGGCGTTCCGCTGCCGCCGGGCCGGGCAAACGTTGACCGGACAGCGTGTTTTATTGATTGACGACGTGATGACCACCGGTTCCACGGCGGCTGCCTGCGCACGGGCCTTGAAGCAGGCGGGTGCGGCGCGGGTGGTGCTGGCGACGGTGGCCCGCGTCGACCGGCGCCTGGAACGCGGGGCGGCGGAACCAGTTTCTAGCAGAGAGGAAATCTCATGATGGCGAGCGAGCGACTGCAAAACCCGGTGCTGGTTTTGAATGCCAGCTATGAACCGATCAATATCTGCGCGGCGCGAAGGGCGCTGGTGTTGGTGCTTAAGGGTGTCGCGTCAGCGGAAGAGGAGTCGTTGAGCTCGGTGCATTCGGCGCGCGCCCTGGTGCGGCTGCCATCGGTCATCCGCCTGCTGGAATACCGGCGTATTCCCCACCAGACGCGGGCGCTCTCGCGCAAGAACATTTTGATGCGCGACCGTTACACCT
>CAZARO010001159.1:0-2432 GCA_964487165.1 uncultured Solibacteraceae bacterium
TTTTGAGTGATCTCGTTAGCCACGAAGGGATGCATCAGTTGATTGCGTTCCCACGGGGTCTGCTCCGAGGGGGCGGTAATTGTGTTGGGAATACCCTGCAGCAGGGGAAGGCCCACGTCCATCTTCAGCCAGGTCAGGCCCATCTCTTCCTTGCGCGCCTTCAGGCGCTGCGCGAAGACGTGCGGGTCGTCGGATTCCTCGGTATCGGCATAGATGCGGACGCGGTCGCGGAACTTGCCGCCCAGCATCTGGTAGATGGGCACGTTGTACACTTTGCCGGAGATGTCCCAGAGCGCTTCTTCGATGGCCACCACGCCGCCGGCCTGGCGCGAGTGAAATCCGAACTGTTTGATCTTCTCGAAGATATAGGTGATGTTGAGCGGGTTCTCATTCAGGATGCGGCTCTTCAAAAACAGCGCGTAGGTAGCGCTAGCCCCGTCGCGGACCTCGCCCAACCCGTAAACACCCTGATTGGTGTCGATGCGGACGATGGGGCAGGGGCTCGGTCCGGGCTTCACGATGGTAGCCACGCGAAGATCCGTAATTCGGAGCGCGGACGGGCTCGAATTGGTATTCACATTCTGTTGCGCAGGCTGCGCCGCGGCTTCCTCCCGCGATAAGAGTGCACCGCCCATTAATCCGGCCGAGGTCTTGAACAGGTCTCGCCGGCCTATCTTGCCATTGCGTTTAAACATAAAGGGGTATTCCTCTCCAATCTGCCAAAATCCTCTCCGGCAGACGTTTATCAATAATTGAGTGTAATCCCGTTTGCACAAAAAAAAAGAAACAGGGGGCGGGCCGGAATGGGCCCGCCCCCTGGAAACTACCAATAAAACTTCATCGAGACCTGCATGCGGCGCGGCGAGTTGGACTGCGAGCGCCAGTTGCCGAAGTTGGCGTTCTGCAAGGTGGTGCCGCCGCTCAACGCGCCGAACTGGGTCCGATTGAGGTAATTGAACGACTCCCACCGGATGTCCAGGTGCTTTGACTCACCCAGCCTGATGGTTTTGTTCAGCGACGCATTTTCGTTGAAGCCCGGGAAGTAGCGCAGCTTCGGGTTGTACCGCGTGACATCGCCGAGCGACGTGGTGGGTTGCGTACCGAACCAGGAAGCCGGCTGGAAGAAGCTGTCGGCCCCGGGATTAAAGCTTCCCGAGTACGTGCCGCCCCAGCCATTGTACGTGTTGACCGTGGGCCGGTTCCCTCCGTTGAAGATGGGGAAGCTGACGGTGGTCCCCAGGCCGATGGGGGTTCCGCTGGAGTAACCCTGGCTTCCAGCGAAGCGCCAGTCGCCGAAGATGGCCGAAGCCACACCCTTCCGGCTCAGGAAATGCTTCCCGTTCCCGAAGGGCAGCTCGTACACATAGTTCAGCTTCACCACGTGCGTCTGGTCGTAGGATGCGATCGATTTTTCCAGCGCGCGGTCATATTGGTTTTCGGTGCCGCCGTTGCCGTCCGCGTCGGTCAGCATCTTCGACAGCACGTAGGAGCCTTGTATCGTCAGGCCCGAGGAATACCGCTTGTTGAACTTCACCTGCATGGCGTTGTAGGTGGAGTGGCCGATCTTGTCGCCCTGCCCATTCAGGGTATCGATGGCCGAATACTGGGGAAATGGACGCAGGGATTGCGCCACGCTCGCACCGGTGCCCCATAGTTGGTTGAACCCCGCCCAGGGCGGAGTAATTCCGGAGGCGTTGGCGAGGGTGGAACCCACCGTGGAGGACAACAGAGTTTTCCCCGACGGCGTGAACGGGTTGAGGTTGGCCGGCAGAGTCGCCAGATTGAGCTGGTTCAGGTACAGCAGATTCGATTGGATTTTGGCTGCCATGGTGCCCACGTAGCCCAACTCCAACACCGAGTTCGTGGTCAACTGGCGTTCGATATTGAAGGAGACGTTGACCTCATCGGAGGGCGTACTGGCGGATTTCCCGTTGTAATAGGGGACGTTGGAGCCGTTGCCGACCGAGGGATCGATGTCCGGCACCTGCGCCCACGCCGGCGCGCCGTTTTGCAACGTCCATAGCGGGTTCAGACCCAGGCTCTGGTCGCTCACCGTGATGCGCTGCACGATGCCCAGGTTATGCGAGGAACTGCCCTCATAGGTGAGCGGCCCGAAGCTACGGCTGGCAGCTCCGCGAAGGGTGGTCTTGTCGTTCACCGAGTAAGCGAAGCCAAACCGCGGGGCGAAGCCGTTCCAGCCCGAGGTGAGACTGTCTTTGCCGATCCTTCCGGAGCCGAAACCGTCGAAAATCAGTGCGCCGGGAAGTCCGCCGGCGCCTGGGTTCGGCAAGGTCGGGTCGAAGTCGCTGGCGTCGTAGCTCCCCACCAGTAGCGGCCGGGAGAGTGAAAAGCGCAGCCCGAGATTCACGGTAAAGCGCTGCGATACGCGCCAGTAGTCCTGAAAATACGCCTCATGAGAACGGAACTCGGTG
>CAZARO010001160.1:0-2430 GCA_964487165.1 uncultured Solibacteraceae bacterium
CTGTGTTTGCCAGCGCCTACCGAGCCGCGACCGCGAGGGAGCGGTCGATCAGCCGAATATTGCAACTCCCTCTTCACCCAAGCTCGCCCACCTATTCGTATCTCAGCGCTACCATGGGGTCGATGCGCGCGGCCCTTCGAGCCGGAAAATAGCAAGCCGCGAGCGACGTCGCGCCCAGCAGCAGCACGGCCGTCGAGAAGACCAGAGGGTCGGCGCCATTCACCTGGAAGAGCATGCCGGCCAGCACCTTGCCCACCAATAGCGAAAGCACCAGGCCGGCGCCGGCGCCCACAGCCATCAACTGCAGGCCCTCCCACAGCACCATCTGCTGCGCCTCGGCGGAACTCGCGCCCAGCGCCATGCGGATCCCGATTTCGCGCGTGCGCCGCGCCACGCTGAAGGCGCGCACGCCGTACAAGCCGATCACCGCCAGCAGCAAAGCCACTCCGCCGAAAAGCGAGAACATGCGCGCGGCCGTGCCGATCAACCAGAAATCGGTACTCGCCTCCACCTGCGCCCGCAGAGTCTTCACTCCCAGCACCGGAAGGCCGGCATCCACCGCATGGATCTCCTGCCGGACCGTGCCCAGGAAGCGCGCTTCAGCGTCCGGCCCCATGGGTGCGGTGCGAAGATGAGCGTGCATCCCGGCCATGTACTGCTGGCCGAAGAGCACATAGACGTGCGGCCGGGCGTCCTGCCCCACAATGTGCTCGCGAACATCGCCAACAATGCCGACCACTTCGTAATCCGGCGCAGTGCCGCCGGGCCCGTCCACTCTTCCGCCGATGTGGCGATCCTCGGTGTCGTTGTCCTCCGTATTCATGTGGATATGCTTGCCGACTGCTTCGCCATCCGGCCACAGGCGCTGCGCGGCCAACTTGTCGAGGATGACCACGGGACTGGCCGTAGCGGAAGCTTCCGCGGCCTGAAAGGCGCGCCCACGCAGCACCGGAATCGCGAGGGTACGAAAATAATCCGGGCTCACCAGATTGAAGTCGCAAGCGAGCGGCTTGGACTGCGCGCCGGCAGATCCTCCGAGCGGCTGCACGTTGCGGCCCAGCGACACCATGCCGAACGGCACCGTGGCCGCGAGTCCGGCGGACTCCACGCCCGGCATGGATTGCAAGCGGCTGAGCACCTGCGCGTAAACCTGCCGGCCGCGAGCTTCGTTGTAACCGGCCAGGCTGGAATCGAACTCCACCGTCACGCGGTTGTCGAGGGCGAAACCGGTGTCGGCGCCGGCCATGCGGCTGGAACCGCGAATGAACAGCCCGGCCGCGGTCAGGAGCGTCAGGGAAAGAGAGACCTGGACGATCACCAGCAGATTGCGCCTGGCAAACAGGCGGCGCTTGGAGTGCGGGCCGGCGTTGTCGGTGGCCCGCAAGTCGGAAACCAGATTGGGGCGCGAGAGATTCCAGGCGGGAACGAAGCCGAAGAGCACCGTGCTGGCCAGGCAGAACGCGAGCGTGGCTGCCAGCACGCGTATGTCCGGGTTGGTGGGGATGAGCAGGTCGAACGGCACCAGCCGCGTCATCGATTGCACAAACAGCGCCGTGCCGCCGTAAGAGAGGAGCAGACCGGCGGCGCCGCCCGCGAGGGCGAGCACCAGCGCTTCCAGGAAAAGCTGCTGCACGATGCTGCGCCGTCCGCCGCCCAGGGCCAGCCGGATGGCGATCTCTTTGCGGCGCGCCGTGCCCCGCGCGAGCATCATATTGGCCACGTTGAGCGCCGCGATCAGCAGTACCACGGCGGCCATGCAAAGAAGCAGCGTGACGGGAACTCCGAGCGAGGCATCGTCGGTTGGGCTGCTGCTGATGCTCAAACGCGCCAGCGGGCGCGCGATCAGGGTCTGGTCCTTATTCTCCGCGGGGTAAGCCTGCTCCATGGCTTTGGCGGCGCTAGCGAGTTGCCGGTCGACGGCGGGCGGAGTCTGGCCGGGCCGCAAGCGGCCGATCAGGAAGAGGGCGTGGTTGTCGCGCGCGGCCAGAGGGCGGACGGCGCCGTCGAAATCGTTGCTCATGGATTCGAACATCCCGAGCGGCACATACAGCTCCGGATTGAGCATGGCGGTGGTGCCGGTGAACCCCTCGGGCATGATGCCGACGACGGTGAAGAGCCGCCCGTTGACGCGCAGGTTGCTGCCCAGGAATTCCGCCGCGGTGGAATGCCGCTTCCAGAAGGAATAGCTGACGATGGCTACCGGCAGTCCGCTGCCGGGCCGTTCCTCATCCGCGGTGAAGGCCCGCCCGTGCCAGACGGGAACCCCCAGAGTTTCGAAGAAATTGCTGGAGACCACTTCGGCCATAACGCGGCGCGTAGTATCGCCCTCCGCCACGCCGGGCATGCAGATGGTGTGCGCCGCCAGGCTCGTGAAAATGCCGCAGGTGGCGCGCAAATCGGCGTAATTGGGGTAGGAGAAGCCGCGGTAGG
>CAZARO010001161.1:0-2424 GCA_964487165.1 uncultured Solibacteraceae bacterium
CGCCAGTGCGAGATCACTTTCGGCACCCGCCTGGAACTGCGGAATTTGCTGCGAACCGAGCTTTGGCCGCATGCCGGCCGCTGCAGTTTCGTGCAGTTGCTGGAAGATAAAGCCGTCGAGACGGCGGGCGTGGAGCTCGAAAAGGCGGTTGGCCTGCGCCTGGCATTCCGGCAGATGCCGCCCATCCGGTGCTGTTCCGATCAGTTTTTGTTCTACCTGAACCGCACCGTAGCCAATACGACCTATCGGAAGTGGCAGAGCATGACTCCGTCCCCGGTCGCAGCCCTGCCTCCGGAGCGTTTTGCTTTCGAAGTGGTGAATCTGTCGATTGACGTCCACTAGCAGGCTGCGGAATAAGGCCTGCTGCGGACCGCTCCCTCGCTTCGCGGTCGCGGCTCGGTAAGTTGCTGAAAGTACGCGGGCATTATTCTGAGCCGCGCGCGCAAGCAAGCGGTCTTTGGCCTTTTTCCGCATCCTGCTTGGGATACTTGGATTCGCGATGGGGCGAAAGCATGGATTGGCCTTTCGCATGCTATATATGGATGACGCTTCAGCGTAAGCTCGCTTCCGCTCCGTTGCGGAGATTAAGGTGTCTACCATGCAACTGCGGACGGGTTACGAATTGATCTATAGCTTCCCACAGCCCACGCCGATCATTCTTATAGTGAATATCCACGATTCACGCGCCGCCGACATCGTCGTCCCCGATCTTCTGACCGTCGAACCACCCATTCCGGTCAGAGACTATCGCGATACCTTCGGAAACCGGTGCCACCGCCTGCTCGCGCCCGCCGGCCGCCTCCGCTTGACGGCCGATGGCGTAATTCGAGACAGCGGCCTGCCGGATGCGATTGTGTGCACCGCCGGGCAGGATTCCGTGCAGGATCTGCCTGAAGAGACCCTGGTGTTCCTGTTTGGCAGCCGCTACTGTGAGACCGACTTGCTGTCCGAAACGGCGTGGCAACTCTTCAGCGGCACAACTCCGGGGTATGCGCGCGTGCAGGCAATCTGCAACTACGTTCATAACCATATTGTTTTCAACTACCAAAACGCCCGGCCCACCCGCAGCGCCGCGGAGGCTTTCCACGAGCGGACGGGCGTTTGCCGCGACTACGCCCACCTCGCCATCGCCTTCTGCCGCAGCATGAACATTCCGGCGCGCTACTGCACCGGATATCTGGGCGATGTTGGAACACCCCCTCCTTTTCCGCCCGGCGATTTCGCGGCGTGGATCGAGGCCTGGATCGGCGGCCGATGGCACACGTTCGACCCGCGAAACAATGTGCCGCGCATCGGCCGTATCCTGATCGCACGGGGCCGCGATGCGTCGGATGTCGCAATCTCGACGACATTCGGACCCAATACACTGGAGAAATTCACGGTGTGGACCGATGAGATACTTGGGGCAACTGACTGATGTGTCTTCTCACGGTACAACATTCCACCGTCTACCGGTACCGGGAACCGGTCGGCCTCGGCGAGCACCGCATGATGTTCCGTCCGCGCGCCAGTCACGACCTGCGGTTGGTCCGAACCAGCCTGGTCATCACCCCGCAACCCGCTCAGTTGCGCTGGCTGCACGATCCGTTCGACAACTCTGTCGCGGTTGCCACTTTTGAGGGAACCACGTCCGAACTCCGTTTCGAAAGCACGGTGACGCTGGAGCATTTCGAGGACCCCCTGGAGTATCCGCTGGAACAGACTGCGCGGACCTACCCGTTTTGCTATTCCGCCGAGGACCTCCCCAATCTCGCGCGCGCTTTGGCTCAGCACTACCCGGGCCAGCGGGTGTCCCAATGGGCATTACAGTTCCTCGATCCCTCGGATTCGACCGACACTATGAAGATACTCCGCGCCATGACCAGCGGCATCCACCGGGAGTTCCTCTACGTCCGCCGCTCTGAGAAAGGCGTGCAGACTCCCGAGGAGACCCTGCGGAACCGGCGCGGCAGTTGCCGGGATTTCGCGGTCCTGATGATGGAAGCCGCCAGATCGCTAGGTATCGCGGCACGGTTTGTCAGCGGCTATATCTTCGCGCCCAACAGTTCGGGCTTGGCAGGCGGCGGATCTACCCACGCATGGGTACAGGCTTATCTCCCGGGCGCCGGCTGGATCGATTTCGACCCCACGAATAGCATCGTCGGCAACCGTAATCTGGTTCGCGTCGCGGTGGCGTGGGTTCCCGACCAGGTATTGCCCTTGTGGGGCACCTACGTAGGCTCCCAGGAAGCCTTCCTCGGGATGGACGTCACCGTGACGGTCAGCGAAGCGGCGCGGTGACTCGAATACTCCGCCCGCAGGGGTCCAGCCGCTTCGTCTTTTTCTGCGATCACGCCAGCAATCATATTCCGGCGGAGCTTGACAACCTCGGTTTGCCGGCGCCGGAACTGGCGCGGCACATCGCGTGGGACATCGGCGCGGCGG
>CAZARO010001162.1:0-2422 GCA_964487165.1 uncultured Solibacteraceae bacterium
CGAGCCGCGACCGCAAGGGAGCGGTTTCCTGGCGACTAATCCCCCAAAACCGTTAAGCATCCGGTCAAGCCGGCCAGTTCCGGCCTGAGGTCACACCGAAAACTTCGGGTCGCCTTCCACCACCTGCATATCGAGTTTCGGCGGCTTGCCTTTTCCCCAAGGGAGCGCGCGAAATTTCACGCGATAGCTCAGCGGACCTCCATCCTCGCGGCCGCTCGCTTCCAGCGGGCGGGGAATGCACACGAATTCGGTTTCTAGGGAACGGCTGCCGGCGCGAACCACCGCATATCCGTGCCCACCCATATCCACGAATGAAACGTGCGGCGACAAATCGCGATTGGTGTGCGCGCGCGCCTTCTCCACGTCGCCGCTGCGCGCGTATTCCAGGCACGACCGCACCCCATGGCGCAGCAGCATATTGACGGTAGGCTGCGCCTTCCTCTCGCCCGGCCCCTGGCCCAGATAGAGCGCGCGCAGAGGATGATCCTTCGGCAGGTTATGCTCCAGCGCCTCCACCAGTCCGGGCGCCGAGATCGAGCCCGTGACGAACGCGATTCCCACGGGTGAAAACGGCTCCGGAGGGAGCGACTTCGCCGCCAGCCCAGCCCAGAAGCTATGCCGATCCCCCGCGACAGTGGTGAAACCTGTGACCCCGTGCTCGCGCACGAAGTCGTAGATTTCCGCCCGCTCCGTGTACGCCGTGCTCCAATCCTGCATCTCGAAGCCGGCGTACCCGGCCCAGGGCCAGGGTTTCGCGATTCCCGCGGGCAGGTTTTGCGGATCGGCGCGCATATCCAGAGTCGCGGTGGTATTGCCCCAGATCTTCCACGTCGCCTGCGAGCCTTTCAGCCGCCCCAGGAACCATGCCTTCTGCTCGGCGCCCAAAACGGTCTGCGGAGGCCGCTCGCGCCAGATATTGCGGACCGCTACGCTGCCGTCGGTGGAACGAATCGTGGCCGGCGGGTTCCCCTTGTTATAGGCCCGGGCGGCATCGAGAATTTCCATCGCCTCCTGCGGCAGCAACTCCGGAAAATCATCGCTGGCGAGTGGCTTGGCTTCTTCCATTCCCGTCGGCTCTTCCGAGCGGTAACTGCGCTGATCCGTGACGATCAGTTCCACGTTGCGTCCCCAACGCAGCGCACGATATCCCTTGAGGCTTGCGATCGCCGCCAGGTTATTGGCTTCCTGCCCCAGGCCGTGGTCGTCGAATTTGGCGATCGGGGCGTCCTCCACCCTCGGCCCGTCGAACCGCTCCAGCGAATCACCCTGCGGACGCGCCATCCGCGCCGGCTGGAACTCGAAGAACGCCTGGTTGGCGGCGCACTTGCGAGTCTGCGCGGGACGTGTCTGCCCCTCAAATTTCTGCAGCGATTGCCAGCCCAGCCAGCTGAACTCGTGGTTGTCCCACATGTTCACGAAGGGCCAGCGCGCCCGTGCATCCTGCACATCCGGATCGCGCAGATAGGCGCGGTAGATGGCGCGGTAATCGTCGAGCGCGGTGGGCACGTGGAAGTCGCGGATCTTTTCGCCCGTCGGATAGCGGACGATGTCGCGCACGCGGCGGTCATACATGCCTTGCGGGCGATCCTCGGGGTACCACACGATCTCGTAAATGAAGTCGCCGAGATGCAGGACGAAGCCGAGGCGCTCCGCTTCCGGCGCGCGCTCATCCTCGAAGATCATTCTGCGATACGCGTTCTGCGCGCCCTGATTGGCATTCTGGCAGCTGACAAACGCGAACGACACAGGCCGCGGATCTTTGTCGCCGGGGGCGGTGAGGGTCCTGCCGATGCGGCTGCCGTTGCCATCCGCGTCCGTGAACCGGTACCAATACACGCGTGCCGGCTTCAGGCCTCCAACCAGCACGCGGCACGTCCAGTCGGAAGCGGCGGATACCGGCGTGCTCGCCTTGGCGACCACGTGCTCGAATTGCCGATCCTCGGCGACTTCGCACTGCAATGCAAAGGTCGCGTCTGTCCCGGTTCGCGGGTAGCGCGTCCATAAGAGAACGCTCCTGCTATTGGGATCGCCGGATGCGACACCCTCGGGAAAAAGCTCGCGGCGCTCGCGCCAAATAGTGCGCGAGGGAGCGCCGCATAAATCGCCAAACGCCGCGGACGCTCCCATGGCAGCCGCCATCTTCGCGAAGGTTCGCCGGTTCATCCCATGAGGATACGCGATTTGCGTGGCTGGTGTCTTTTGACGCGGCCCGCGGGTAAAGCATGAGCTCCGGGTGTGGTGGTTGGGGCGGCCGGCCAGTCGCTGAGGCATACCCCACCGCGACTATCAGCGATGCGCGTTTCCCGCTCCTAATCTGTCAGAAACCGAATTCAGTTCCGCACTTGTCCGAGCTTCGTACCAGTGCGCGTCATCCGCTTGGAACCTGTCAGCGAGTGACTTGGTGATGTTTCGCTTGTTGCCG
>CAZARO010001163.1:0-2420 GCA_964487165.1 uncultured Solibacteraceae bacterium
AATCGGGCCGCCCAACTCGGGCAAAACCACCCTTTTTAACCGCCTCACCGGCCTCCACCAAAAAGTCGCCAACTTCCCTGGCGTTACCGTCGAGCAACATACCGGCATCGCCGCGCTGCCCGACGGCCGCACCGTCCGATTGATCGACCTGCCGGGCGTCTACAGCCTTTCGCCCCGCTCGGAAGACGAGCAGGTAGCCTTCGACGTACTCACCGGCCAGCGCGCCGACACGGCCAAGCCGGAAGCCGTGCTGCTGGTGCTCGATTCCACCAACATGGCGCGCCACCTGATGCTGGCCGCGCCGATTCTGGCGTTGGGCCTGCCTACGCTGGTGATCCTCAACATGGCCGACGATTTGCGCACCCGCGGCGGCCGCGTGGATCTGCAGAAGCTTTCGGCGGAGTTGGGCGCTCCGGTAGCGTTGGTGAGCGCGCGGCGTGGCCAGGGCATCGACCAGGTCTTCGATTTCCTGGCCGGCGCCATGCCTAAGCCTGCGCCGAGGGAACTGCCGATCCTGCAGGACGTCCCCAAGTGCCGGCAATGGGCCGGCAACGTCGGCCGCCAGGCTGCCTATCACGCCCCCGCGCCACCCAAATGGACGCGGCGGCTGGACGCCGTCTTCCTGCATCCCGTGGCCGGCCCGCTGCTGTTTCTGGCGGTAGTGGTGGCCGTGTTTCAGTCCATTTTCAGCGTGGCCACTCCGGCGCAGAACGCAGTCGACTGGCTGATTCAACTTTCAGGCAATTGGGTTGCATCGGTTCTTCCGGCGGGGCTGCTGAAATCGCTGATTATCGATGGCGTCTGGAAGGGCGTGGGCTCGGTAGTCGTCTTCCTGCCGCAGATTCTGCTGCTGTTCCTCTTCATCGGCATCCTGGAAGATTCCGGTTACCTGGCGCGCGCGGCGCTCATTGCCGATCGCACCATGGCCAAAGTGGGGCTGCAGGGCAAGTCTTTCATCCCGCTGCTTTCGGCGTATGCCTGCGCGGTGCCGGCCATCATGTCGACGCGCACCATCGAGAATAAGCGCGATCGCATCGCCACCATCCTGATCGCGCCCTTCATGACGTGTTCGGCGCGCCTGCCGGTCTATACGCTGGTGATCGCGGCTTTCATCCCGCGCCGTCCGCTGCTCGGCTGGGTGCTCTCGGCGCGGGCCGGCATGATGCTGGCGCTCTATGCGCTTGGATTCCTGGCCGCCGTGGCCACCGCCAAGCTACTGAAATCCTCGGTGCTAAAAAGCGGCCGCACCCCGTTCCTGCTGGAGATGCCCTCTTACCGCTGGCCCACTTTCAGCTCCATCGGATTGCGCCTGCTCGACCGCTCCAAGGTCTTCCTGAAGCGAGCCGGCACCATCATCCTGCTGGTCACCGTGGTGCTGTGGGTCATGAGCAACGTACCGTTCTTTCACGGCAGGCCTCCGGAGATCGCGGCGAGCCTCACCGGCACCATCGGACGCACCATCGAGCCGGTGATCCGCCCGCTGGGCTTCAACTGGAAGATCGGCATCGGGCTGATCACCGCGGTGTTCTCGCGGGAAACGATCATTGCCACCCTGGGCACCATTTACGGGATGGATCCGAAGTCGAATGCGGAGGGCCTGCAGGTGGCGCTGCAGCACGATCTCACGCTGGGAGGCGCGGTGGCGCTGCTGATCTTCTTCGCCTTCGCCATGCAATGCATCTCCACCATCGCGGTGGTGCGCCGGGAAACCGGCGGATGGAAGTGGCCCATCCTGCAATTCGGTTACATGACGGTCCTTGCATATGCCGGTGCGTTCGCGGCCTTCCACTTAATTGGCTGAGCGCGTGCGCGGCATCATAATTGGGCGCCCGGCGACATTGGTGGGGCAGATTGGCAATCTGCGGCGGGTAGGCAACCCGCAACTTTCCGGCCTCGGCCTGTGCGTCGGTCGCCTCCATAGAGACGTCGGAACGCCGATTGCCAATCGGCCGCAGATTGCCAATCTGCCCCACCAATGTCGCTCAGCCTTTTAATCTCCGATTTGCCGCCGGGAACACCCCTGGTCTATACTAAATACTTGAGCTAAAATGCCGAAACGCACCTTTCAACCGAATAATCGTCACCGTGCCAAAACGCATGGCTTCCTCACCCGTATGGAGACCAAGAATGGTCGTGCGGTACTTGCGCGCCGCCGGGCCAGGGGCCGTAAGAAGCTGACCGTCAGTTCCGAGAGGTAGTATTCCATCCCCGGTTTTCCCAAACGTGTACGTCTGCTTCGATCGAAAGATTTCCGGCGCGTGTATGACCACGGAACCCGCTTCTCCGGGTCCCTGTTCGCGGCGTTCTGCGTCCGCGAGACGGAGCCGGATGGACCGCATATCGGGTTCACCACTCCCCGCGCCCTCGGGAAAGCCGTGGTGCGCAACCGCATCAAGCGGCGCGTCCGCGAGGCCGTCCGC
>CAZARO010001164.1:0-2413 GCA_964487165.1 uncultured Solibacteraceae bacterium
AACCAACACGTCGAATCCCTCCGTGATGCTGGCCGCGGGACTGCTCGCCCGCAACGCGGTGAAGCGCGGCCTGAAGGTGAAGCCCTGGGTGAAGACCAGCCTGGCTCCGGGCTCCAAGGTGGTGGCCGACTATTACCAGAAGGCAGGACTTACGCCGTACCTGGAAGCGTTGAATTTTCACCTGGTGGGCTTCGGCTGCACCACGTGCATCGGCAACAGCGGTCCGCTGCCCGAGGCGGTCTCGCAGGCGGTGACCAAGGAGAATCTGGTGGTGGCGGCGGTATTGAGCGGCAATCGCAATTTCGAGGGCCGCATCAATCCGCAGGTAAAGGCCAACTACCTGGCCTCGCCGCCGCTGGTGGTGGCGTACGCGCTGGCGGGCAGCATGGATGTCGACCTGGCGAACGATCCGCTGGGCACGGACCCGTCCGGACAACCCGTATACCTGCGCGATATCTGGCCCTCCAACCAGGAGGTGGCGGAGACGGTGCGCGCCTCCATCGACCAGGAGATGTTCCGCCGCGAATACGAAAAGGCCTTCGACGGCGACGCCAACTGGCAGGGAATGTCGATCCCCGCGGGCAATATCTATAAGTGGGACGACCATTCCACCTATATTAAGAAGCCGCCGTATTTCGACGCCATGGTGGACCCCGAAACCTCAGTGGTCGATTTGACGGGCATGCGCGCGCTGGCGATGCTGGGCGATTCGGTGACCACCGACCACATTTCGCCGGCCGGTTCGATCCCCAAGGACAGTCCGGCGGGCCGTTACCTGATTTCCCAGGGCGTGCAGCCCGTGGACTTCAACTCCTACGGCGCGCGGCGCGGCAACCACGAAGTGATGGTGCGTGGCACGCTGGCCAACATCCGCCTGCGCAATCAGCTGGCGCCGGGAACGGAGGGGGGCTGGACGCGTCACCTGCCCGGCGGCGAGCAGATGTACATCTACGACGCTTCGCTGCTATATCAAAAAGCGGGCGTGCCGCTGGTGATTCTGGCCGGGAAGGAATACGGCTCGGGATCGTCGCGCGACTGGGCGGCGAAGGGGGTGATGCTGCTGGGGGTGCGGGCGGTAATCGCGGAAAGCTTCGAGCGCATCCATCGCAGCAACCTGGTGGGGATGGGCGTGCTGCCGCTGCAATTCCCGGCGGGCGAAAACGCGGCGTCGCTGGGGCTCACCGGGGCGGAGACGTTTTCTATCGAAGGCGTGAAGTCGTCACTCAATGGCGGCGGGCGGAAGGCGACGGTGCGCGCGGTATCGGACGACGGCAGCGAGAAGACGTTCACCGCGGTGGTGCGGGTGGATACGCCGCAAGAGGTGGAGTATTACCGCAATGGCGGGATCTTGCCGTATGTGCTGCGGCAACTGGCGGCGCGCGATTAGAGCTTCGGCGATTGCCTACACGTGAGGGCCGGCCGCAAGTGGGTTTGTGAACGCCACGGCGCCGGGAAGGATCTTCCCGCTTTCGGCAAGTGTCAGCGTCGGGCGTTTCTCGGCCAGTGGCGGTCTCTCGAATCAGGCCGGGGCACCATTTGGACTGCCATGCAGTCTGGCGGGCGAGGATAATTTCCAAACCGCATCGGCATTTTACCGTCTTATTATCCATGCGTGTCTCAGCAGCTTGGCTTGCGGTGTCCCTTGGATCGCCGTTTTTGATAGGGCAGCCGGCAACTCCACAGCCCCCGATGCTACACGTTGATTCCGTGGTAGGCCCCGTTGACGCTCGAGTGCATCTGTCAGTTTCAGGGCTATCTTCGAAACAGTTGGTCCGAATCACTGCGACATCTCGAACGCCTGCGGACCGCGCGCTGATCGCCTACGGGGTCTTTCGCGCGGATGAATCGGGAAATATCGATTTGGGTTCGGCCACACCAATTGAGGGAACCTATTCCAAGCCCGATTCGATGGGCCTATTCTGGTCAATGACGCCGCAGGCTGTGCCGGTTGAGGTGTGGCGTCACCTGGAATTGTCACCGCGCCACCCGCCCCAACCATGGAATGTCCTTCTGGAAGTCGCGCCGGAGCAGGGCGGAGACGTGCTTGCAAGCGTGAAAGTCGTCAGATTGACCGCGAGCGAAGGAGTTCGCTCGGTCGACGTGCGCGACGATGGCCTGATCGCCCAACTCATGCTTCCCGCTCACGTGGTCAGCCATGGCGTTCCCGGCATCATCTTGCTAGGTGGGTCCGAAGGAGGCCTTGATGACGCTGGGGCGGCTCTGCTCGCGTCGCATGGCTATGCAGCACTTGCGCTGGCATATTTCGGCAGTGAGGGCACGTCACCCGAGCTAGTTGAAATCCCAGTAGAGTATTCCCTCAAAGCGCTCCGGTGGCTCCAGACGAGATCGGAGATCGATACCGGCCGAATTGCAATCATTGCCCGATCGCGCGGCAGCGAACTGGCGCTCTTGA
>CAZARO010001165.1:0-2410 GCA_964487165.1 uncultured Solibacteraceae bacterium
CGCGGCCGCGGGCATGTCGGCGACCTTCGCCACGCCGGTGGCGGCGGTGCTGCTCGCGGTGGAACTCCTGCTCTTCGAATGGAAGCCGCGGAGCGCCATCCCCGTGGCCTTGGCGAGCGCTACCGCGGGCGCGGCGCGCCGCTATATTCTGGGGCTCGGCCCGCTCTTTCCGGTGCCGCAGCATGCCATTTTTATCGGACCGCAAGGACTGGCGGGTTGCATAGTCGCAGGCCTGCTCGCGGGCTGTCTCTCCTGCCTGCTGACGCTGGGGGTGTACGCCGCGGAAGATGCTTTCCTCAAGCTTCCGATTCACTGGAAGTGGTGGCCGGCCATCGGCGGCCTCGCGGTGGGATTGGGCGGCATGATTTTTCCGCAGGCGCTAGGCGTGGGCTATGACACCATACGCGCGCTCCTCCAAGGCGATGTGCCGCGCACGGTAATCGCCGGAGTGCTGCTGGTGAAATCGGCGATTTGGGTCATCTCGCTGGGATCGGGGACGTCCGGCGGCGTGCTGGCCCCATTGCTCATGATGGGCGCGGCGTTGGGCGGCGTGGAAGCCGCGTTCCTGCCCGCCGCGGGCGCGGGCTTCTGGCCGCTGGTCAGCATGGGGGCCATTCTGGCGGGCACCATGCGGGCGCCCTTCACGGCGATTCTCTTCGCCCTGGAACTCACTCACGACGTCAATGTGCTGCTGCCGCTGCTGGTGGCCGCAATGCTGGCGCACGCCACTACGGTGCTACTGCTGAAGCGGTCCATCCTCACGGAGAAGGTGGCGCGGCGGGGATTCCACCTCACGCGCGAATACTCGACCGACCCGCTGGAGATTCTCTTCGTGCGCGAAGTGATGCGCACGCAGATGGTGGCGCTGCCGGCGGAGGCCACCATGGAAACTCTGCGCGACACCCTGATTCGCGAGCCGGCGCAGCGCGGGCAGCATCTTTATCCCGTGGTGGATGCCGAGAGGCGCCTCAAAGGCGTGGTCACGCGCAAGCAATTACGAGAGCTGACAGCTTCGGCCAGCCCCGCCGTGTCTCTGGGAGATGCGTTGCGAACGCCCGTAACGGCTCACCCCGACGAGCCGCTGCGCGCGGTGGTCTTCCGTATGGCCGACACCGGTCTTACGCGGATGCCGGTAGTGGACGGCGGGCAACTGGTCGGCATGGTTTCGCTGCACGATTTGTTGCTGGCTCGCGTGCGCAATCTGCACGAAGAGCGGCACCGCGAGCGTGTATTACGATTGCGATTGCCGTTCGGCCGGACTAACCCCACAGCGACCCAACCACCGCCAATGCCAGCAGAGCGATTCCCGACACAATGAGAAAAATGCAGTCCGGGGACTCTCGCACTAAAACCGCGTCGGCGGGATTCTCCGGATCGTAGTACACCGGCACGCCGGAATTCACGCGATACCGGTCGAGTTCGGTTTGCGCCCGCTTCTTTCGAATGTACGAACGCCGCCGGAATCCGATCTTACTACCGGTGCAAAGGACGCCGTTCACCACATACTCATACGCCACGGAAAGGAAGTAACCGCCCGCGTCGGGTTCGGTATCGGCCACTAAGTCGGCCTTGGTGATTGTTCCGGTAACCTGCGGCCAACCCTGGCTCACCTGCAGCCTGCGCTTTTGGTACAACCCGTACGTCAAAAGCCCACAGCCGATGAGCGCGGTGGACGCCATGCCGACGGTCTTTTCGAATGACACGCCACCCTCCCCGGATGAGTGTACCGTGCGGCGGGCGAACGGTGTCAAATTTAACAATCGGGCAGCGACACCGCCACAAATGTTGCCATAATAGGAGCCTGAAAATGCTCCGATCCCTTGCCCTGGTATCGCTCCTGGCGGCGACTGCGGCGGCCCAGAAGCTGCCCCTACGAACGGCACAGCGCCCGCTTTCCTTCTTCGCCAACAAAGGCCAATCGCCGCCCGACGTCTTGTGGGAAATGCGCGGCAACGGCTTCACCGTCTCCTTCCGCCGCGAGAGCTTCATGCTACGCGTTTTTCCGGCCGGAAGCGGCGCCAGAATTGTCGAACAGAACATCTCCCTGGCCGGAATCAGTCCGCAGGCGCGCATCGAAGCGCTCGACCCTCTGCCCGGCACCATCAGCTTCCTTCGCGGCAGCGATTCCACCCGCTGGGTGCGTGGACTCGCCACCTACAGCCGATTGCGCTACAAAGATGTTTATCCGGGCATCGACCTGTTGTTCTACGGCAATCACGGGAAGCTGGAATACGACTTCGTAGTGGCGCCGGGCGCGGACCCGGGTGGCATCCGATTGCGCGTGAATGCCGCCGCGAAGGTAACCGACCGCGGTGAGTTGCAAGTAGGCGCGACGGAAGCCACGCTGCATCGTCCGTTGTTGTATCAAAACATCGCCGGCGGCAAGAGCATGGTGGCTGGACGCTACGCC
>CAZARO010001166.1:0-2408 GCA_964487165.1 uncultured Solibacteraceae bacterium
TGGTCGACCCGTTGGTGAGGGTTTCGGTTGCGCTCATGCCTGCCTCCTGGTTTGTGTAGCCGAGAGAGAAACACCGCCCTGATCAGCATGGTCCGTTCCATTTCAGTCTCCTATTTCTGAACTGAAGCATACGTTGCCGGCCGAACGTGATGCTCACGCCCGAAAGTGTGCAAAGCCGGGGCCGCCGCCAAGTTAGTGAAATCGCGGGCGCAAACGAGAGTGGGAGCCCGCAACTGTCCGCCGGCAGAGTCGGAGGGCCGACACCGCGCATCCGGAAGTTGACGGGTAGACAGCGGGCCAGATCCACCCTGACTGTAGTGTTTACCTTCCCAAGGGAGCGCACGGGGCGTATCGTCGGCAACTCGGACGAAGGGGAGGGCGCCCCTCGCACCAAGGGCTCGTCTCGACGCCTGGGCCAATGGAATCCGTGCGCAAAGTGATACCCTGGATCGATCTGTACCGCGCGAAAGGAACGCCGCCCTCCCATGAATCGCCGTCATGCTTTGCATCGTCTGGGATTTTTCTCGCTGCTGAGCCGGTCGCTGGCCGCGCAAACGCCGGAGGGCGCCGATTTCCTCCATCGTCATCCGGCTTTCGACCTGCACTGTCATCCCGGCATGTTTCTGCAGCGTGGCGCGGCCGATTACGCAGGCGACCAGGCTCCTGCCAAGACCATCTCCGAGATGCGCGAGGGCGGTCTGGCAGCCGCACTCTTCAGTGTCGTCGCCGATAGCAAGTTACTGGCTCGCGATGCCAAGGGGATCGTAGTGAAGGGGGCTTTTGCCGCCGGCGAAGCCTGGGCCGATTGCCAGAGACAACTGGCCACTTTCGACGATCTCGTCAAGCGCGAAAAGATCGGCTTCGCCACCGGCTTCGGGCAGATGGAAGCGTTCCGCCAGCGCGGCCAACTGGCGGCGTTTCTGTCCTGTGAAGGCGGCGATTGCCTCGAAGGAAACCTCGGGCGGCTGGAACAAATCTACCAGCGCGGCGTCCGCAGTCTGCAACTGGTTCACTACGCGCAGAACACGCTCGGCGATCTGCAGACGCAGCCTCCGGCCTACAACGGTCTCTCTGCCTTTGGCCGCGACGTGGTGCGCCGCATGGAGCGGCTCGGCATGGTGGTGGATGTAGCGCACGCGGCTTTTTCTACCGTCAAGGCGACGGTCGACTCGACCAGCGCGCCGATTCTCCTCTCGCACTCCCACCTGCAGAGCGAGTCCTCGCCGCATCCCCGGCTCATCACCGTCGAGCACGCCCGCCTGGTGGCGTCGACCGGCGGCGTGATCGGTGCCTGGCCGTCGGGATTCGCCAATCGAACTTTCGCGGATTTCGTCGATCAGACCATGCGACTGGTGGACGCCGTGGGCGTGGATCACGTGGGCCTCGGGACCGACATGGACGGCAACTTCCAACCGGTGTTCCCGAGTTACCGGCAACTGCCCGATTGGATCGCGGCCTTACGCGGCAAAGGTCTATCGGAAGAAGATGTGGCGAAAATTGCCGGAGGCAACGCACTGCGGGTGCTCAAGCAGGTGTTGAAAAGCTAGGCAAGGGCTTCGCCCTTGAAATCCTTTCAGGATTTGGAAGACAGGAGCGGCCCCTGCGGGTCCGGCGAAGTCTGACAGCCCTGGCGGGCTGTCGGAAGTCAGAATGGCGGCGGCCAGCAGAGTCATGAACCTATTGAGTCTCGCGTAATAGAGTTAGGCTGAGCTGCCCTTGGTGGATAGGATGGCATCCTACAGCCGATTCGTAATCGCCCGGCGCGGCCTACTCACGGCCCTCCGGAGCGGGTTGCCAACCCGCTGCAGGTTGACAACCTGCCCCACATTGCCCGCGGCAACTGGCCTGATCGCGCAAGTAATCGGGGAGGTCGCAATCCAGCCGGATGGTGATTCGCTCCTTGTGCCGCCTTACTCTTCTATTTCAAAATCCACCGACTGCGCCGCCACATTGAACTTACCCCTGGCGAGCTTGTCGGTCACGATGAGTTGCAGCGTGTATTCGCCGGGAGGCATCTCGCGACCGACTGCCAGACGGCCGGCGGCGCTCAAATGCTGCGGATCTTCCGCTCCCGTGGAGGTCTCCAGCGCGGTCTTACCGTTCAGCACCTGCGCGCCGTCGTGAAATAGGCGGGCTTGCACTTCCAACTCGGGATGCTGGCCGGCGCCGGCCGCGGCGTTGAGAATCTCGTAGTAATAAGTCATCGCCTCACCGCGGCGGAACGTGCGCTCGGCCGCCCCGCCGGTGATATCCGCCCGCGGCGCCAGACTTCGCGGGAATTCGGCGCCGCTCTCGATCGCCGCCCTTCGCACTAAGATCCCCGAGACCGCCAGGTGTCCGCTCCCTATGTCCGGGATCTCCACGAACTGCTCGGCATCAGCGTGAAGCGCGCAGAGCAGTCCCATACA
>CAZARO010001167.1:0-2407 GCA_964487165.1 uncultured Solibacteraceae bacterium
ACCCAGCGCGACCAGATTGGCATCGTCGAAGGCCTCGATGATCGTTCGCAATGGCTCACTCCATGGCCGGCAGAATCACCGGCCGGACCCGGTATTTGTGCATCCGCTCCCTTACATTACGGTCACGGCTCTGTAAGAGGCTGCATACTGAGCCGCGCGCGTAAAGTAAGCAAGCGGTTTGATCGCGCGGCGATCAACAACGTCCCGTCAAATTCCGCCATACAGCTTGACCGTTCCCATCGCGGCATCGCGAACCTGTGCGCGGAGCTCGACGGGTTCCACCACCTCCACGTCCGCGCCGAAGCTGAGGGCGAACTGCATCGCCTCCACCTCCGCGTCGAACCGCAGCCGGACGCGCACCCGTTCGCCTTCCGCCGTCTCTTCTTCCAGGCGCCAGCCGCGATAGCGAATCCATAGCATCACCGCAGGCTTCGCCAGGAAAACCGCGCGATACTGCGGCAGCTTCTCGCGGAACTCCGCCGCCGAGCGCTCCCAGTACGCGGCCAGATCGAAGTCCGCCGGCCGGTGGGCGGGAGCCGCCAGAGTCTCGGCGTGGCGCATCCGAGAGACGCGGTAGGTGCGCAATTCCGCATCGCGATTGGCGATCAGATACCACGTGCTGCCCCGCGCGACCAGCCCCAACGGGTCGACCGTTCGCTCGCCCGGTTCGTGCAGGGCGCCCTCGTACAGAAAGCGAACCTGCCGCTCGCGCCACAGGCCGTCGAGCAGCACCGGCAGGCTGGCGGCGGATTCCGCGGCGCTGCGCCATCCGCGCGTGTCGATGAGCACGCGCTGCCGCACGAAATCGGCCTGCCGGCGCGCGCTGGGCGTGAGCGCCGCTTGCAGCTTGGTCCACGCGCCTTCCGCCGCTTGCTGGAGCCCCAGATCGGCCGCGAGTTTCGGTGTCCGGGAGACGAAGAGCGATTGAATCTCCTCCGGGCTCAGGCCGGTGAGCCTGGTCTCGTATTCGGCCAGCAGGCCCCAGCCGCCGCCGGCACCTCGCTCGGCGATTACCGGGACACCCGAGCCGCTGAGCGCTTCCATGTCGCGCAGGATGGTGCGCTCCGAGACCTCCAGCTTGCGGGCGAGGTCGCGCGCCGTCATGCGGCGGTGTACCTGCAACTGCATCAGGATCGAGAGCAGCCTCTGAGAGCGCATGGATCGTTTTTATCACACGAATATGACATCCGGTGTCAGGAATGCGGCCGTAGACTGGCTCCATGTCGACGAAACAGCCGCTCAAAAATGCCATCGCACTGGTAGCCGGAGCCACTCGCGGAGCCGGCCGCGGGATTGCCATCGCGCTGGGCGAGGCCGGCGCCACGGTCTACTGCTCGGGCCGCAGCACCAAGGGCCATCCCGCGACTCCCGGCCGCACGGAAACCATCGAAGAGACCGCGGAAATGGTGACCGCCGCGGGCGGGCGCGGCATCGCCGTCCGCACCGACCATACCGAACCCGCGGAGGTAAAGCGGCTGGTGGCGAGCATCAAGCGGCGGCACAAGGGACTCGACATTCTGGTGAATGACATCTGGGGCGGCGACCCGCTCACCGAATTCGGCAAGCGATTCTGGACGGCCAATCTGGAAAACGGCCTGCACATGCTGAAACAGGCGGTCCATTCGCACATCATCACCGCGCATTACGCCGTTCCGTTGATGCTGGGGCGCCGCGGCGGAATTATTTTCGAAATCACCGATGGCGATGGCTTCTACTATCGCGGCAACCTCTTTTATGACCTGGTGAAGGTGTCGGTGATCCGGCTGGCTTTCGCCATGGCCCGCGAACTACGCAAGCAGGACATTGTGGCGGTGGCGTTGACGCCCGGCTTTCTGCGTTCCGAGGCGGTGCTGGAGCATTTTGGAGTCAGCGAGGCCAATTGGAAATCGGCGGGCGAGGAGCCGCCGGGCAGGAAGAAGCGGGTGGTACACGATGACCGCCCGGATTTCATGCAGTCGGAATCGCCGCGATTCGTCGGCCGCGCGGTAGCGGCGCTGGCGGCCGATCCGCAGGCGAAAAAAAAGACCGGGCGCGTCTTCAGTTCGTGGGCGCTGGGGCGCGAGTACGGATTCACCGATATCGACGGCACGCGGCCGGATTGGGGCGCCTACGCCACGAAGACGTACGGCAAGTTCAAAATCTGCGACGAGAAATTTTACGCGTATTGGGATAACGGCCTCATCGACAAGGTGTTCCCGGATTGGTTCTGAGGAAACAGCTTTCAGCTCGCCGCCGCAAACAGTAGCCTATCGCGTTGCCTGGACGTCTGCGCTGGGGGCGATTCAGGCACGCGAGCTGCGCGCGGCTCGGAATGGCGCCTCTGTGCAGCCTTGGCACGGGGCGTGGCGTCCAAAGTGGGGCAGGATGGCATCCCAATGTCACTTACATTGCCGGAAAGCTGGGATTC
>CAZARO010001168.1:0-2407 GCA_964487165.1 uncultured Solibacteraceae bacterium
GCACCTCGCCGCACGTCACCACCGTGCATCGCGTGGATATGACGAAGGTCGCCAGGCTACGCGATAAGTACAAGGAGATGTTCAAGAGCAATTACGGCTTCTCGCTCACTTTCCTGCCGTTCATTGCCCGCGCGTCCGTGGCCGCCCTCCGCCAGTTCCCGCTGCTAAACGCCTCGCTCGACGGCAACAACATCGTTTACCACAACGAAATCAACATCGGGATCGCCGTCGCGCTGGAGAACGGCCTCATCGTCCCGGTGATCCGCAATGCCGACGAGAAGAACATCCTCGGCCTGCAGCGCGCGGTGGTGGACCTGGCCGGGCGCGCCCGTTCGCGGCAACTCAAGCCCGACGAAGTAGTAGGCGGCACGTTCTCGATCACCAATTTCGGCAGCTTCGGCAGCCTGATGGGCACGCCGGTCATCAATCAGCCGCAGGTCGCCATCATCGGGGTGGGGACGGTGGATAAAACGCCGGTGGTAATCGACGACGCCATCGCCATCCGCTCCATCTGCCATCTGTCGTTGAGCTTCGACCATCGCCTGATCGACGGCGCGCTGGCCGATCAGTTCATGACGAAGGTGAAGCAGGTGCTAGAGAGCTGGGCGGAAGAGGTGCTGTAGGGTTTAGGGCTCTTTGAAGGCTTTTTCGATCTCCACCATGTGGAAGAACAGCCTGTCGGGGTGGTCTCGCAGCGGCGCAAACTCATGATGCAGATAGAATGCCCGGGCGTTCGCGTCCAACGCTTCGACCAGGACGCCGACTGACGCCACCTCCGACGTGTTCCTCAAGCTTCTGCGGAGTGCGTCGATCAAGAGCAAACGGCCGAGGTTTTGGCCACGGTGTGCCCTGCTGACGGCCAGCCTGCCGAGCAGAGTAGCCGGAAGAAGTGGATAGCGAGGAAGTTTGCGCGCCACTGCGTCCGGCAATTCGCCGGATCGGATACTGTAAGCCGAGAGGGTATAGTATCCGAGAATTAAAGCCGGACCGTCAACCAGAACGAATGGCGTTGCAACCTTACGTCTGGCGTCCTGGCCGGCTTGATCATGGAGGTAGCGGTCGAGTTCCGGAACTCCCGAATCGAAACTGGCCCGGTCATGGGATGGACCAAGTGGTTCGATCCGACATCCGGGATTCACTTCAAGCCCATCATTTCGCGGTATTCGCGGACGGCTTTCCGCATAACAGGACCCGGCTCACGCGGGTTCAGAATCGCATCCACGAAGTCTTCTGTCTCCCGGACGGTGAGAACCAAGATGGCACGTTTTTCGATGGCCTGTTCCGCCGCTACCTGCGCGCTATGCAGGACGAAATCCGTCATGGATCGGCCCTCAAGGTCCGCGGCCCGCTGAATAATGAGCTTCTGCTCCTCGCTTAGTCGGGCGTCGAAGCGATAAGTCTTGGCCGGCTTCGGCCGCTTCTTCGTTCGAGTTCGCTGGATAGTCTGTGGCACCTTGGACCCTCCATGGCTATTGTACGGTAAATCTCCGTACAGGGCAAGCCGGGACATAATAAGCGTATGACCTCCCGCAAATCCACTACCGAGGAGATCCGCCGCCGCTTCGATGGCGAAGTGGAGCGCTTTTCGAACCTCGAAACCGGACAATCCGCCACCATCGACGCGCCGCTCTCGCTCGAGCTCATCGCCCGCGCCGCCAGCGGTGTGCGGCCCGAGGCGGCGGCGCTTCTCGATATGGGTTGCGGGGCAGGGAATTACACGCTCAAGCTCCTGCAATACCTCCCGCTGCGCTCCGTCACGTTGATCGATCTCAGCCGCCCCATGCTCGACCGCGCTGTCGAGCGCATTCGCGCCGCCGGCCCTTCAGTCGCCGTCACCGCGATCCAGTCCGATATCCGCGAGATCACGATGTCCGATGCGGCCTTCGATGTCGCCGTCTCTGCCGCCGCGCTCCATCATCTGCGCGGCGAACGCGAGTGGCAGCACGTCTTCGGCGCCGTCTATCGGGCGCTGGTTCCCGGCGGCTCCTTCTGGATTTCCGATATCGTGACGCACCAGTCGCCCGCCGTGCAGAGCGTCATGTGGCAGCGCTACGGCGAATATCTCGCCGCGCTGAAAGGCCCGGAATACCGCGACCACGTCTTCGACTACATCGAAGCCGAAGATACTCCCCGTCCACTCTATTGGCAGCTCGATCTGCTGGCGCGCACGGGTTTCCGCGAGGTGGAAGTGCTCCACAAGAACAGTTGCTTCGCGGCGTTCGGCGCCATCAAGTGAGGTCCGCGCCGGGTGCGCTACCATGGAACCGCAAGGGCACCCATGGTCATGCGAAGCATCTTTGCGTACTCTTTCATTCCCATTCTGATCGCCGTAGAGACCGCGGCCGCCGCTCCTCACCCGCTCACTCCGCTCACCGCCGACGAAATCCACGCCGCCGCGCGCATCTTT
>CAZARO010001169.1:0-2407 GCA_964487165.1 uncultured Solibacteraceae bacterium
GCCGACTGCGCCGCCACGAAGACGTCGTTCCAGAGCCGCGCCTCGTGCCGGCTCTCCAGCTTGGGCAGATAGAAATATGGACCCGTGCCGTTGCGGATCAGCTTGCGGGCATTGTGAAAGAAGAAGAGTCCGAAATCGAAGAGCGAGGCCGAGATGGGCTGCCCGTCAATGGTGAAATGTTTCTCTACCAGGTGCCAGCCGCGCGGCCGAACCATCAGGGTGGCGCGGTTTTCAGCCAGCTCATAGTGTTTGTTCTCGGGGCTGGTATAAGTGATGGTTCCGTCGACCGCGTCGCATAAGTTGGCCTGCCCTTCGATGATGTTCCACCATGTCGGGGAGTTGGAATCCTCGAAGTCGGCCATGAAGACATTCGCCCCGGAATTTAGCGCGTTGATGATCATCTTGCGGTCGGTCGGTCCGGTAATCTCCACCCGCCGGTCGCAAAGGTCGGCCGGCGCCTCGGCAACCGACCATCGGGACCGACGGATCTCCGCCGTCTCCAGCGGAAACTCCGGCATCTCGCCCGCGTCCAGTTGTCTCTGGCGCACACGCCGCGCTTCCAATAGCTGGCACCTCCGCGACTCGAACTGAGTCGATAAGTTGACCAGAAAACCGATAGCTTGGGGGGTAAGAATCTTGTCTTCCGAGCCCGTAACTGGACCGGTAATCTGGACCGGATCTTTTTGCGTTGCAATCACTAGATAGCTCCTTCGTCGAAATTCCAGAAGTCCGTGGTAAAGACCGCTCCCTCACGGTCGCGGCTCTGCAAAAGCACTGCATCTACCGAGCCGCGCACGCCGAAGCCCACGCCTCCGAACAGCCTCGATGCTAGCGCAGGTCCGCGAAGTTCCGTAAGTGCGCCGGTCCGATCCGGACTACTCGCCCGCTTTGTACGGCTCCTGTTGCCACCACGGGCCGCAATGCCGTTCAGTAGAAGAAGCAGGCAGGAGGAAATTTCAAATGTGCAACGATAGGGTGTTCAACGACAGGCTCTTCAACGACAGGCGCTGGGACGGAATTGTGCGCCCCTATGACAAGGCAGAAGTCGAGCGGCTCAGGCCCTCGGTGGAGATTCAATACACCTTGGCGACGCGCGGTGCCGAACGATTGTGGGAGCTGTTACACGCTCCGGGATTCATTAGAAGCCTGGGCGCACTTACCGGCAACCAGGCTGTTCAACAGGTGCAGGCCGGGCTAAAGGCTATCTACGTGAGCGGCTGGCAGGTGGCGGCCGATGCCAATGGCGCCGGCCATATGTACCCCGATCAGAGCCTCTATCCGGCGAATAGCGTACCCACTCTGGTCCGGGCCATTAACAATTCGCTGCTGCGGGCCGACCAGGTCTGCCGGCTGGAAGGTAAGTCCGGACGGGACTGGCTGGTACCGATCGTAGCCGACGCCGAGGCCGGCTTTGGCGGCATGCTGAACGCGTTCGAGATCATGAAAGCCATGATCGAAGCCGGAGCGTCCGCCGTGCATTTCGAAGATCAGTTGTCCTCGGCTAAGAAATGCGGCCACTTAGGCGGCAAGGTGCTGGTGCCGGGCAGCGAATTCATACAGAAGCTGATCGCCGCGCGGCTGGCGGCGGACGTCATGGGCGTCCCCACGGTGTTGATTGCCCGCACCGACGCCGATGCGGCGAAACTGCTGCTGAGCGACATCGATTCGCGTGACGAACCGTTCCTGACCGGCGGACGAACGCGCGAAGGCTTCTTCCACTACCGCGGCGGGATGGACGCGGCTATCGCCCGCGGCCTGATGTACGCCCCCTACGCCGACGTGCTGTGGTGCGAGACGTCGGAGCCGGACGTCGACCAGGCGCGCCGCTTCGCCACCGCCATTCACGCGCAGTATCCCGGCAAACTGCTGGCGTCTAACTGCTCGCCGTCGTTCCATTGGAAGAAGATGCTCGACGAGCAGCAGATCGCGCAATTCCAGACGCAGCTTTCGCATCTCGGATATAAATACCAGTTCGTGACGCTGGCCGGTTTCCATTCGCTGAATGCCGGGATGTTCGAGCTGGCGGGCAATTACTCGCGCGAGGGCATGACGGCCTACGCCCGCCTGCAGGAGAAGGAATTCAGCCTGGCGGCAGGCGCCGGATATTCCGCTGTCCGCCATCAGGCATTCGTCGGGACGGGCTACTTCGACGCCGTCCAGAACACCATCACCGGAGGCTTGACGGCCACGGCGGCGTTGGAAGGATCTACCGAGACGGCGCAATTCGCACCTCCGATGGCGCAGGCGGCCAATGGTGTGGCGCCGGCGTCACTGGCGTAAGAAGGAAAGTCGGGCAGGTCGGCAGCCTGTCGACCATGGCCCTTCAGCCGGCTGAAGCCCGCCGCAGACTGGAGAGGGAGTTGCAAAATTCGAAGAACCGCTTGCTTGCGCGCGCGGCTCAGAATGG
>CAZARO010001170.1:0-2407 GCA_964487165.1 uncultured Solibacteraceae bacterium
ACGCACGTCGACGACCGCTTCGACGCGGGCATGCGGGACGCCATTGGCGCCGATGCCGCGCGCGTGTTGCCACTGCTCGATGCGCACAGCTTCACCTTCCTGATCGAGGATCCGGCGACTGTCTGGAATCTAGGCGCACAGCGCTACCAAACGATCGCCGAGCGCTATCGCCCGCTCACGCCGCACAGCGAGAAACTGGCCATCGATCTGAATATCGTCGACCGGTACCAAAATGTTTACCCCACCAAGCAGCAGACCGGCACGGAATTGTTCCAGTTGGTGCACCAGGCTTCGACCAACTTCCAGCGGGTGGCGCTGTACTTCGAGAACTCGCTGCTGCCGCCGGACCTGAATCTTCTGCCGTCGGCTGCCGCCAAGGTCAAGCGCATCGAGAAGGTGGGCGCGAAGACGGTGGTGGAATCGGCCGGCGGGGTCGGGCTGCCGTGGAAGGGCGCTGCGATGGTAGACGATCTACCCTGGCCGGTGGCCGACGGCGAAACTCTGTGGCTGCCGCCGGGGGCCCACGCGGTGGAAGCAGGGAAGGAGACAGCCGGAGTGCATATGCTGCGCCTCAATGCGGACCTCCAGGACGCACGCCGGCTGGGTGAACATGGCCTGGAGTTCTCCTACGAATCCGCGGCACGCGCCATCGCGCTATTCGACCGAAGGCCGCTGCGGCTGTCGGTGGACGGGGCGGAGGAGCCACTGCAATTCGCCGGCCCGAAAACGATTCTGCTACCGCGCGGTCAACACGTCGTGACAATCACCTGCGAGTGAGCTAGGATGGCGAATGGCTCATGACAGATGTCGCCTTACAGGCCGGGCCGGAGATTCCGGATAAGCTCTACTTCAAAATCGGCGAAGTGAGCGAGTTGCTGGGGGTCGAGCCATACGTGTTGCGCTATTGGGAGACGGAGTTTCCGGTGCTGTCGCCCAAGAAATCGGGCACCGGACACCGGCTGTACCGGCGCAAAGATGTGGAATTGCTGCTGCGCATCAAGCACCTGCTGCGCGACAAGCGGTTCACCATCGAAGGCGCGCGCCAGAGCCTGCAGGCCGAAGCGAAGGCGCCCAAACCGCGCGTGGTGAAGGCCAGACAGGCGCAGCAGGAACTGTTCGGCACCGATCCGTTACCCGAGATACGCCGGGAGCTGGCCGAGATCCTGCAAATGCTGAAGTAGGAGCGAAATGGCCCTGGAGTTAACGACTTCGTACCTCAAAGATTCGCTGGAGCTGTTACGGTATTCCAAAAAGCAGGCTGAGCGCGCCATGGCGCAGGTGTCGGACGCACAGCTTTTCGCCGAATTGGATGAGGGCGCGAACTCCATCGCCATCATCGTCAAGCACATGGCCGGCAATATGCGGTCCCGGTGGGTGGATTTCCTGACCGCGGACGGCGAAAAGCCCGACCGGAATCGCGATAGCGAATTTGTGGATCCGCCGGCCACCCGGGAAGCGCTCATGCGCGTTTGGGAAGGGGGCTGGGGCCACGTGTTTCAGGCGCTGGAGCCGTTATCGGACGCGGATCTCGGGCGCACCGTGACGATTCGCGGCGAAGCTCACTCGGTGATGCAGGCGATCAATCGGCAGGTGGCGCACTACTCGATGCATATCGGGCAGATCGTCATGCTGGCGAAGCATTTCGCGCATGACCGCTGGCAATCGCTGAGTATTCCGCGGAATCGGTCGGCGGAGTTCAATCGAAACGTCGCGGCGGGAGAGAAAAGCTAAAGATAAATCCGATAAAGGCGTGCGTGGTTGCGCCCGGTGTCCTCGATCCGTGCTATAAGGACATGCAGGTATGAAATACGACGCTTCCCGCCGCGAGTTTTTTCGATTGGGACTGAGCCTTCCTGCCGCCGGAATGATCCTTCCGGCACTGAGCTCCGCCGCCGAGTCATCCGAGGCGATTCCATTCAAGACGCTTGGGAAAACGGGGTTGAAGGTCGCTCCCGTCGGTTTCGGGTGCGGGTTCACGCCGGATCCGAGCGTGATTGCGCGCGCCATCGACATGGGCGTCAACTTGTTCGACACCGCGAACGACTACTCCAACGGCAACAGTGAGCGCATGCTAGCCGAAGGGTTGAAGGGCCGGCGGGACAAGGCCATCGTAATCAGCAAGACACCGGCCAGAAACAAGTCGCAGGCCGCGGCGGATTTGGAGTCCAGCCTCAAGAATCTCCGGACGGACCACGTGGACGTCTGGCTGCTGCATGCCAAGGGCACGCCGCAGGATGTTTCGGACGAACTTCTGGAGCACGGCGAGACGGCCAGGAAGGAAGGGAAGATTCGCTTCTTCGGCTTCAGCACGCACGACATCAACCAGATGGCGGACCGTGCGATCCAGTCGAAGCTGGACGTGATCGTGTTCACCTACAACTTCACCATGGGGTCCGACAAGGACGCC
>CAZARO010001171.1:0-2394 GCA_964487165.1 uncultured Solibacteraceae bacterium
CGTCTTTTTCGTGCACCCCAAGACCACCGAGACCGCCGCGTTCGGCTATCTGATAGAAGTAGTACAGGAGGGCAGCCATGCCTGACGTGGACGCCGGCGCCGAAATTCTCAACCTGGGACAGGATTTTCCGCCCGTTCCCACGGCCGCGTGGGAAGCCGCTATCGCCAAAGACCTGAAGGGCGCGGACTACGAAAAGAAGCTGGTCTGGCGAACCGACGAAGGGCTCGCCATACGCCCCTACTATCGCCAGGAAGCCCTCGCCGAACTGGGCGCGCAACTCCGCACCGCGCCCGACCACTACCCCTTCGTGCGCGGTACCGGCCGCAGTTGGGAAATCGCGCAGGATGCCAAACCGGGTCCCAAAGCCATTCGCGCCGATCTGCTGCACGAAGCCGGCGCCCATGCCATTCAGGAATTGGGCTACGGAATCGCCGCCGGCGTGGAGCGTCTGGCCGAGTTGACCGCTACCCTGCCGGTGGATACCATCGCGTCGGAAATCGAGTTCGTGTTCGCCGTCGGCCCCAGTTACTTCATCGAGATCGCCAAATTGCGCGCCGCGCGCATTCTGTGGGCGCAGGTAGTGGCGGCGTTCGGCCCCACTGACGATGGTGCCTGCCGCATGCGCCTCAACGTGCGCACTCCGCGCCGTAACAAGAGCGCTTACGACCGCTATACCAACCTGCTGCGTGTCACCACCGAGGCGTTGTCCGCCGCAGTGGGCGGCTGCGACCGGCTTACGGTGGGTTCGTTTGGCTTCGATTCGCACCTGGCGCTGAACTTGCAGCGCATCCTCAAGGAGGAATCGCACCTCGACGCCGTGGCCGATCCGGCCGGCGGCTCCTATTACATCGAAGCGCTCACCGATTCGCTGGCGAAGGAAGCCTGGAAGCTGCTGCAACAGGTGGAAGCCGAGGGCGGATACGCCGCTGCCTTGGCCTCCGGGTCGATCGCCAAGGCGATCGAGGAAACTCGCGCCGCGCGCGCCAAAGCTTACTCCGCACGGCGGAGCGCCCTGGTGGGCGTCAACAATTATCCCGACGTCACGGAGAAAACGCCGGAAGAAGCGTTCCCTGAAGCCGAAGCCGGCCCCCTGCCGCAGGTGCGCATCGCCGAGCCGTTCGAAAAGATCCGCCGCCGCACCACCGAACATGCGCAAGCCACCGGGCGATATCCCAAGGTCCTGCTGCTGAAGCGCGGCGACGTCAAAATGAAGGGCGCGCGCGCCAACTTCTGCCTGAACTTTTTCGGCTGCGCGGGCTTCGACCTGGTTGACGCCGAAGAGTACCAAGGGACGGATGCAGACCTTATCGTCCTGTGCAGTTCCGACCCCGAGTATCTGGCCTTCGCGCAGGAAGTCTGCCCCCGCGTGAAAGTGCCGGTGCTGGTGGCCGGCAATCCCAAGGAGCAGATCGCCGCGCTGCAGGCGGCCGGGGTCCAGGGCTTCATCCATATTATGTGCGACGCCCTCCAGACCCTGACGCTCTGGCAGGACAAGTTGGGAATGAGGAGCATTCAATGAGACCTGACTTCTCCAAGATCGCGTACCGAATCCAGCCGCAAGCCGCCGAGCCGTCGGGCCCCGGCGAGCACTCACCGGTCTGGAAGACGGCCGAGCACATCCCCGTGAAGGCCTGGTACACCGCCGACGACATGTACGCCATGGAGCACCTGGAGTATGCCGCTGGCGTGCCGCCGTTTCTGCGCGGCCCCTACTCCACCATGTACGCCATGCAGCCGTGGACCATCCGCCAATATGCCGGCTTCTCCACGGCGGAGGAATCCAACGCCTTCTACCGGCACAATCTGGCGGCCGGGCAGAAGGGCCTCTCGGTGGCGTTCGACCTGGCGACGCATCGCGGCTACGATTCCGACAACGAGCGCGTCTCCGGCGACGTGGGCAAAGCCGGGGTGGCCATCGATTCGGTGGAGGACATGAAGATCCTCTTCGACCAGATCCCGCTGGGCCAGATGTCCGTCTCCATGACCATGAACGGCGCGGTCCTGCCCATCATGGCGTTCTATATCGTGGCCGCCGAAGAGCAGGGCGTGGCCACCAAAGACCTCAACGGAACCATTCAGAACGACATTCTGAAAGAGTTCATGGTGCGCAACACCTACATCTATCCGCCCGGCCACTCCATGAAGATCATCGGCGATATTTTCCGCTATTGCTCGGAAAACATGCCGAAATTCAACTGCATTTCGATCAGCGGGTACCACATGCAGGAAGCCGGCGCCAGCGCCGACCTGGAGCTGGGTTACACTCTCGCTGACGGCCTGGAATACATCCGGACGGGCATTCAGGCGGGCCTGGATATCGATACCTTCGCGCCCCGGCTGAGCTTCTTCTGGGGCATCGGCATGAACCATTTCATGGAGATTGCCAAGATGCG
>CAZARO010001172.1:0-2393 GCA_964487165.1 uncultured Solibacteraceae bacterium
CGCGGCGTCGATCAGCGCCGGCTCGGCATAGACGCCCGAGCGCGGACCGAGCGCGCGAAACTCAAGGTCGCCGGCGGCCAGCGCGATCAGGTAGGAAGGCACCGGCTGCTCCATGCTGAAATGCGTGCCGGACATTTCGGCGCCCATGACGGCGCGCAAGCCGTCGGGCACGCGGATGTTGGCTTCGAATGTGACGCGCACCGCGGGGGTGTCCTGCAGCGGGATCCAACTGCGCGCGTGGATGGCTTGCGACTGCGTATAAAGGAAAGGATGGACCTTGCCGGCGGTCTGTGGCGGATCGAGCCACTGCAGTCCGGATGCCTGCGGCGAGGTGGAGTAATAAACTCGCACCCACGAGGCATCGGGGAGCATCTCTATCCTGAGTGGCGCGCCGAGTATTGCGTGGGCCGCACCCAGTTGGTAGCCGGCGGCGTTTTCCACGGAATGAATCTCCAGCCCGCGCGTGTCGAGCACCAGTTCGCTACCCGATGCGCGGTCCACGTGGAGCGTCACGGATCCTTCGAGCACGCGGCGGTCGAAGCGCACGTCTAAGTCGAGTTCCAGGTGGCGAACGCGGATCAGGTCCGGGCGGGACCACGAGTGGATATCCATATGTTCCATGGTAAAATCGTTCTTCCCATCCTCCTAATTTCAAAAACAAGGGTAACAACAAAAATACACTCCTATGCAGACTCGCGCTCCTAAGAGAGTCCTGGCAGTGGTCTCCGACCTCTTCTTTTCGGTGAAACTGACGGAAGCGGCCAAGCGCTGCGGCCTCGAGCTGGAGTTCGTGACAGACCCCGAGCAACTCCTCGAGAAGGCCCACGAGAAGCCCACGCTGATTGTGTTCGATTTGAATTTCGATGGCGCGGACCCGCTCGGACTGATCGCCAAACTGAAAGGCCAGGCGGCCACTAAAGGCATCAGCCTGCTCGGTTATGTTTCGCACGTTCAAGGCGAGCTGAAGCAATCGGCCCAGGAAGCCGGCTGCGATATGGTCCTGGCGCGGTCGGCCTTTTCACAGAATCTGACGCAGATTTTCAAACGCCATTCCGGGGTAGTGTAGGTCGCGATCAATTCGATCGGCCACGGATGGACACAGATTCACTCGGATAAAAACAAGGTCTTTCTTATCTGAACTAACGGCCAGAATATTCGCAAGCCGCGACGATTCTCGCGAACCGAAGGCGCGGAGACGCTGATCCCCCAGAGGATCGCGCCTCTGTGACCTCTGCCACCTCTGTGCCCTCCGGTTTTGACTTTTTTCTCCGTGTCTCTGCGCCTCTGTGGTGAATATTCTTTTGGTTGCGGTTTGCCGCTCCGTGTCCATCCGTGGCCAAATTCTTCACCCCCGAATCTCTTTGACCACCTCGCCCGTGGCGCGTTCCCACGCCGCGATCAACTTATCCCACCGGGCATTGGCGTCGTGATCGATCACCTGCCGCCCGGCGTCGGCGTCGAACCAGGCGATGGTCCTGCGGATGCCCTCGGTGAACGGCACCGTGGCGCAATAGCCGGGCACGAAGCGCTTGATCTTGGAGTTATCGAAAACCACGCTGGCCGACTTGTCCCCCACCAGGCTGCCTAAATTCTCCGGATTGCAGGCGGCTAGGAAATCCGACGGCATGTGGACCATCTGCGCCTCCGCGCCGGCAGCTTCCGCCGTGATGCGGTAGAACTGGTCCCAGCACATAGCTTCGTCGCTGGTGATATGGAAAGCGCTGCCGATGGCCTGCCGATGGCCCAGCAAGCCCACCAGCCCTTTGGCGAAGTCGCTGTTGTGGGTGATGACCCAGAGCGATGTGCCGTCGCCCGGTACAATCACTTTCTTCCCGCGGCGCATGCGGTCCACGATGGTGAAAGATTTGGTCCAGCTATTTACCGCCAGCGGAATCTGCGTGTCGCCGTATGTCAGCGAGGGCCGCACGATGGTGATCGGGAATCCCTCCTCGCGGTACGCCTTCGTGAGGAATTCCTCGCAGGCGATCTTGTCGCGCGAATATTGCCAGAAGGGGTTCGAGAGTGGCGTCGATTCGGTGATCAGGTAGTGGTCCGGCGGCTTCTGGTACGCGCTCGCGGAGCTGATGAAAATATACTGCCGGGTGCGTCCGCGGAATAGCGCCAGATCGCGCTCCACGTGGGCCGGGGTAAACGCGATCCAGTCGACTACGGCGTCGAACGCGCCGTTTCCCAGGGCGCGGGACGCCGCGGCCGGGTCGTCGATATCCGCGGTAACGGTCTGCACGCCCGCGGGCAAATCGGCCGCGTGCCGGCCGCGCGTCAGCAGCGTGAGATCGATGCCGCGCGCAGCGGCCAGCCGGGTGCAAGCCGTGCTGATGATTCCGGTACCGCCTATGAAGAGAACTCGCATGTATTGAGTCTCGCACGTAGGG
>CAZARO010001173.1:0-2388 GCA_964487165.1 uncultured Solibacteraceae bacterium
GTAGAGCCGCTGGTACGCCTCCCGGCCCATGGGCGGGACTTTGGCGATACCGAGATTTTCGAGCACGTGCGCGCGCTGGCCCATGCCCGCCAGCGCCACCGAGATCCCCGGGGTGGAGCGCGTGAACTGAATGGCGCGCTGAGCGTTGGTGGCGAGGTCCGGCATCTGGGGAGCGACACCCGCGGGCATTTCCCGCAACACGCGCGCCTGCCACAGGGTAGCGCTGGCAATGACCGCGATGCCCAGGCTCGCGGCCGCGGTGAGAACGTTGTCGGGACGGGCCGTGAAGGCTTCCACCATCCCTGTATTGAAGGGCAACTGGATGAAGCCGAAGTGGTGTTCCGGCCCGCACTCTTCCACGGCGATCGCGGCCAGGCGCGGCAGGCTGAGCGCGCCTTTCATGCGGAAGCCGTTCCACGTGGCAGCGCCGTACCAGCGGATCTTACCCCGGTCGACAAGGCGTTCGAGTTCCGCGAAAGCACAGCGGATGGCGGATTCGAACTCCGCGGGGGAGCGCGCGCCAAGCTGAGTCTCGGGATTGTGAAGATAGAAGACGTCGATGGTGTCGACCCCCAGATTCGCGCGGCTGCGTTCGATCTGATCTTCCAGGAAAGCGGGCGCCATGGAGTGCATGCCGTCGACAATATCTTCCGGGCGGAGCGAATTCGGGACGGCGCCCGGAGTGAGGAATCCGGCCTTGGTGCAGACCACGATTTCGTCGCGCCGCAGTTGTCGGAGCGCCGCGCCGATACAGCGCTCAGAGCGTTGGTTGCGGTAATTAATGGCCGTGTCGAAGAAATTGATGCCGTTCTCGCCGGCGCAGATCAGCGCGTCGGTGTAGGCGCCGTCGGCGCGGTCGTCGGCGCTGCCCAGGTAAGTGCCGATGCCCAGGCTGGAGACGTGGAGGTCGAAGACTGCGCGGTAGAAGCCCGCGCCGCGGAATTCAGGGTGTCGCTCCACGTACCTTTCCGTACCCTCGGCCGTTGCCTGCATGATCTTAAGGCTACACTGAAATGACAAGCTTATGCCGGAACCGTCACCCGAATTCTACTGCCCCACTTGCGAGAAATCCGTCCCCGACCCTCTGGTGTGCGGCGACTGCCGCGCCGTGATCTGCCGTGTCTGCGGCACGCCGCTGGAGCGCGTCGACGATCTGGGGATTGGATGAGGCGGAGGATTTGATATCGTATGACTGCCTGGTGATAACATGATTCGAACGCAGATCAGTCTGGAGCGGCAGGACTACAACCTGGTGAAGCGCGAGGCGAAAGCCGCGGGCGTGTCCGTCGCGGAATACGTCCGCCGCGCGATTCGCCAGGTGCTGCCTTCGCGTACGGATCCCCCTTGGATGCGCTATGCCGGATTCGTGGAATCCGGTAACAGCTGTTCAAGCCAGACCATCGACGACATCGTGTATGGCTCAAAGGACTGAGTGCTACGTCGATACTTCCGCTTTGATTGCTTTTCTGGACCGTTCCGATAGCTAGCACGCGCTTTTCAAAAGGTTGTTTTCCGACCCGCCGCGTTTGGCGACCTCCGCCCTGGTGATCGCCGAAGGCCATGGTTGGTTCCTCAGGCGATACGATCAAATTCGAGCCGTACAATTCCTCAGCTTCGTGGAGGCGCTGTCGGTACTCGCGATTCAGCCATTCGATGCTGCTGCGCTGGCCAAATCGGCAAGGCTGGCAAGGAAGTTCGCAGATCAGAAACTCACCCTGGCCGACGCCCACGGGTTGGTGCTGATGGCAGAGAGGCGGACGGCGTCGTGCTGGTCGACCGATCGCCATTTGGGCCTGACCGGAATTCCGCTGGTGGTCTGAAGGGCCCGGCATCGAACACCCGCCATGATCGTAGCCACCGATGGTGCCGTCCGAGTCTACCGCCCCTGTGCCTTGACATTTCGCCGTACTATGTCATAATTTGACCCAGTATGGCAAAGATCAAAGAAGACCTTGTCCAGGGACTGCTTCCCTTGCCCCTGCCCATCTTCCATATGCTGCTGGCCCTCAGCGAAGGCGAACGGCACGGGTACGCGCTCAAGCGCGAGATCCTGCGCCGCACCAACGGCAAGCTCAACCTGGCGGCGGGCGCGCTCTACGGCTCCATCAGCCGCATGCTCGACCAGGTACTGATCGAAGAGTCGGAAGAACGGCCCGACCTGCACCTCGACGACGAGCGGCGCCGCTACTATCGCATCACCGCGCTGGGGCGGCGGGTGGCGCAGGCAGAAGCGGTGCGCCTGCAACAACTCGTGCGCCTGGCGGAAAACAGCCTGGGGATTCCCGAACTCGCCTGAGGTAAGCCATGCACCGGCTCTATCGTCTCCTGCTGAAACTTTACCCGGCGCGCTTCCGCGAGGAATTCGCGGCGCCGCTCGAACGGCAATTC
>CAZARO010001174.1:0-2386 GCA_964487165.1 uncultured Solibacteraceae bacterium
CCTCGGGGTTGGGGCCGTTTCCCAGAACCGTGTAATTGAACAGTAACGAAAAGGTGGTGACCGGGCGGTAGAGGCCGTCGCCGGCCTTGGGCCACCAATAGTTTTTGGTGAGTATGAGCTTCAGGTTGTCGGCGGTGGCCGCCTGCAGGCGCGCATCCTGCGTGACGATGACCTTGGAATCCTGCGCCAGGCCGAGCCCGAAGGAATTAACGTAAGCCGCCAGTGCGATGCCCAACAGCGCCGCGCGGGCGCGCCACTTCGACGGGGGTACCGGGCCTTTTTCGCTATTGCGGGAGCGTGCCAAAAACGCCATTATGGCATACGATAATGGAACGACGATGAAATACTTCCTGGCGAAGACCGACCCCGAAACTTATTCCATCGAAGACCTGGAGCGCGAGGAGCGCACCGTTTGGGATGGTGTGACCAATGCGCAGGCCGTTCGCGCGATCCGCGAAATGCGCCCGGGCGACCGCATATTTATGTACCACAGCGGCGGCGTCTCGGGAGTAGTCGGGCTGGCGACGGTGCGCTCCGACCCGCGCGACGATCCGAAGAATCCGAAATCGGCGGTGGTCGATCTCGAATTCGCCGGACGCTTGGAGCCGCCCACTTCGCTGGCCGAGATCAAGCAGTCGAAACTGTTCGACGATTGGGCGCTGGTGCGCCAGGGCCGTCTCTCCACCATGGCCGCCCCGCCAAGTTTCGTGGAGTGGATGAAGAAGCGGTACCCCGGCGCGAAGATCTAAGAAAGGGCGTCATAAATATTTGCGCATCCGCTCCCTGACGGTCACAGCTCTGTAAGAGGCCGCATACAGAGCCGCGCGCGTAAGCAAGCGGTTGATCGCGTACCGATCCACGACGTGGTGTTCAGGTGCACGCTCCCGCCGGTGCGCGCGTCATTCCGGATAGAGCAGCGAAAGAGGCGCGGTTGGTCGGTTTGAGCAATCGGCCGCGCCTCGGGGATCTAGCGGAATATCTCGCCGATGCGCCGCCTGCGGTAGTCGAAAATCCGCCTCACGTCGCGCCGCACCACGAGAGCGTTCACCAGGCGTCCAATCGGCCCCAACGGCAGGCGGTAACGGACCACGTCGATCATCCGTGTGCCGCCGTTACACGCCTCGAACCGGTGAGTGTGATGCCACAACTGGTAGGGACCGCTCAGTTGCACATCCACGAATCGCGAAGGCGGATTCCAATGCCGTATCTCCGTAGTCCACGTCACCGGAGCGCCGTGCAGGCTGATGCGATAGCGAATCCGTGTGCCGGCGGCGATGCGGATAGGGCCCGGCGTCAGGGTCCGAAATCCCAGCCATGGCGGGGTGATCTCTTCCAGGTTGCCGGCCTCGGAAAAGAAGCGGAAGACTTCATCCACGGGCCGCGGGATCTGCCGTTCCCGACGCAAGGTATGAAACTTCACGGGCGCGGCCGCGCCGCCGGAGGGCAGCAATCGGGCCGGCATTCGTCGCTCGGAGCGCTCCCATCCGCCCGCTCCGCGATCATCTCGCGCAGCATCGCAACGAACGCCGGGTGCACCCCCACGGTGGACGCGCGCGACAGATTCATACCGAGTTCCCGGCATAATTCAGCGGCCTCGGTATCCAGATCGTAGACCACTTCCATATGGTCGGACAGGAATCCGATGGGCGCGAGCACCACGTCCGTCACACCGGCGGCGTGCAATTCGCGGATGTGCCGGCACACGTCCGGTTCGAGCCACGGCTGCGATGGCGGCCCGCTGCGGCTCTGATAGACGAGCGCGCCGTCGCGCCCCGCGGCTTGCGATACCAGCCGGCAGGATTCCTGAAGCTGCTCCACGTACGGGCTGCTGCGCGCCATCGAAAGTGGAACGCTGTGCGCGGTATATACCAGGACCGCCGCCGCGCGCCGCTCCTCGGGAAGGGCATCGAGGGCGGTGCGGACGCGATCGGCCATGGCACGAATGAAGCCCGGACGATCGGAAAACGTGGGCAGCTTGTGAATCTCGGGCGCGCCGGGGCCGGCCGCCGCGCGAGCCTGCTCGATGTCTTCGCGATACTGGCGGCAGCCGGAGTACGAGCCGAAAGCCGACGTGGCGATAGCCAGCGCCTTGCGCACGCCATCCGCCTGCATGCGCTTCACCGTGTCGGCGAGCATTGGATGCCAGTTGCGATTCCCCCAGTAGACCGGCAGCTTGGGCCCATACGCGGCAAGCTCCGATTCGAGCGCGGCGATCAGCGCCCGCGACTGCGCGTTGATGGGGCTCTTGCCGCCGAAGTGGCGATAATGCTCCGCCACTTCGAGCATGCGCTCACGCGGCACATTCTTCCCGCGCAGCACGTTCTCCAAGAACGGGATCACGTCCTCCCGCCGCTCCGGCCCGCCAAAAGAGACTACCAGCACGGCG
>CAZARO010001175.1:0-2385 GCA_964487165.1 uncultured Solibacteraceae bacterium
GAAACGCTCTGGCATTTGCAGTACGATCATCTCGGGTTCCAGCCGGAGCACGTCCTCACCGTCTCCGTCCCGCTGCACGGCCCGAACTCCGATAATTCCGCACGCGACGAACTGGCCGCCGAGATCTTGACGTGCCTGCGCCGCATCCCCGGCACCGAAGCTGCCAGCTTTACCCAGTGCACACCGCTGGCGGCCGGCAATCGGTCGGGCACATTTTCCCGTTCCGACCGGCCCATGCCGGAGCCGTTTCATCAAGGCGATAATATCGGCATCTGCGGCGCCGACGGCGAGTACTTTAAAACCACCGGAACCAGCTTGATCGAGGGCCGCTACTTCAACGACGATGACCGCGCTCACACGAACACCGTCGCGGTCATCAATCAGGCTGCTGTTCGCGCCTATTTCCCCGGCGAGGACGCGCTCGGCAAGCAGATCCTGGGAAACGGGCGCTCCGGAGATCCATGGAAAACCATTGTGGGAGTGGTTGCCGATGCCAAGAACCAGGGACTGAATCACCCCGCTATTCCCGAAGCGTGGATCAACGACACTAGCCCGGGGCCCGGCGGTACGGCCGGCCTTCTTTTCCTGGCCCGCACGCTCGCCGGCGAAGCGGCCGTAGCACGTGCCCTCCGCGACGAGATGCACACAAACCACCCGGGAATTTTCACCAAAGTGGAGACGCTCGACTCCATAATTGGCGAGCAGACCGCCAGCCCGCGATTCAACACCGTGCTGCTTTCCTCCTTCGCGGTCGTCGCGTTCCTGATGGCGATTGTCGGCGTATATGGCGTGCTGGCGTTCTCCGTCACGCAGCGGAGCGCGGAAATCGGCATCCGCATGGCGCTGGGAGCGACACCCGAATCGGTGCTCGCGCTGGTGATGAAGGAAGGCGCCGCTACGTTCGTGGCAGGCGGGCTCGCCGGCGTGGCTGGCGCGCTGCTGCTCACGCGCTACCTGACGACCCTGCTCTATGGCGTCAGGGCGAACGATCCCGCCACTTACGCCGCGGTAGTCGCCGGGATGGCGATTGCCGCGTCCGCTGCCAGCTTTCTGCCGGCGCGCCGCGCGTCGAAGCTCGATCCCGCAGTGGCATTGCGGCACGAATGACCATGGTAAAATGACCATAGTATGAAGCAGACCATTGCCGCCGGCGAGTTCAAGGCAAAGTGCCTTCATCTCCTCGATGAAGTCCAGCAATCCCGCAAGGAAATCGTAATTACCAAGCGGGGACGCGCCGTGGCGCGATTGGTTCCGGTCGACGAAAAGGCCCCCTCCGTCTTCGGACGTATGAAGGGAACCGGCATAATCCTGGGCGACATTGTCTCGCCCATGCACGACGTGTGGAACGTGGATGAATAGCGCTGTCGCGCCGCTCCTGCTGGACACCCACTATTGGATCTGGTTGCAATTCGCAATACTGGACAAGTTCACGGGATCGCTGTTGAAAGCCATCGATCAAGCCGCCGCAAGCGGGAATTTGTTGCTCTCTGTGATGTCGGTCTGGGAGTTGGGCATGCTGGAGTCGAAAGGGCGCATCCGACTGGACCTCCCGTGCGAACAATGGGTACAACAAGCGCTGGCTATACCTGGTCTTTCGGTGGCCCCATTGACGCCCGAAATCGCCTTGGCCAGCACCCGGTTGCCGGAGCCATTCCACGGAGACCCCACCGACCGCATCATCGTGGCCACTGCGCGCACTCTTGGGCTCCGGCTCGCTACGCGCGACAGCAAAATCCGCGCATACGGCCGCAAGCACCACGTCACCGTCCTATAGCGACTTATTTCACCGTAAGCCAAAACGGCATCACGCGCAGTATTCCGCCCTTCATCCACGCATGGAACGGCACCGCGCCGAATATCTGCGCGAGCTTCGTTTCGAATGCATCGTCGGTGGAACGATGCAGCACCATGTCGAGAAAACTGCGCCGCCCGGGATACATCACCACGTCCACGCGCTCGGACGCCGGGATTTTGGCCTCCGCCTTCACCATGTCGATGGCCGTATCCAGCCCGCCCAGTTCGTCCACCAGGCCGTTGCCCTTCGCCTGACTCCCCAGCCAAACCCGCCCTTGCGCCAGTGGCTCTATCTCCTCAAATTTGCGATGCCGCGCCTCCGCCACCTTGCTCACGAAATCGTGGTAGCTCTCGTCGATTCCGCTGCGCAGCATCTGGCGCTCCTCGGGCGTCAACTCCGTATAATCGGAGTCGATGCCGGCATGTTTGCCGCGCTCGATGGCGTCCTTGGTCACGCCCAGCTTGTCGTACAGTCCGTGCAGATTGGGCTTGCCGAAAACCACCCCGATGGAGCCGGTCTCGGTTTGTGGATAGGCCACGATCGGGTCGCCGGTCATGGCCATGAAGTAGCCTCCGGACGCGGCCACGTCC
>CAZARO010001176.1:0-2382 GCA_964487165.1 uncultured Solibacteraceae bacterium
TGCTGCGCCGCTTGGAAGGAGCCCATATAGAGTTCCGCCGTGTTGCTCCAGACCATGGCGCGGCCCAACTTATAAGCGCGGTCGCTCATAGCTTGCCGGCGTTTTCCGTCGCGCAATAATCCGCTTACCTCACGCGCGATGGCTCGCGGATCCGCGAAGGGCACCAGTGCGCCGCGATGGTCCGCCAACAATTCAGCGGCATGCCAATACGGCGTCGAGATCACGGGTTTGCCCGCGCCAAACGCATACGCCAGTGTTCCCGACGTAATCTGCGCTTCGTCCAGATAGGGAGTAATGTAAAGATCCGCCGCCCCAATAAACTCAGTTAGTTCCTTCAGCTCCACAAAGCGATTGTGAAAGATGACGTTCTTCTCGATTTTGTTGTTCCTGGCAATGGCCTCCAGGCCGAGACGGTAAGTCTCGCCGCGTGTGCGCAACTCGTGGGGGTGAGTAGCGCCCAGCACTATATAGACGAGGTCGGGAAACTCCGCCACCACTTCGGGGAGCGCCTGGAGAACATGTTCGATGCCTTTGTTCGGCGAGAGCAGTCCGAAGGTCAGCAGCACCTTCTTCCCGTGTACTCCGAATTGAGCCTTATAGCAATCCGGGGTAACGAAGGGTACGTCGGGAATGCCATGGGGGATCAGGTCGACTTTGGCCGGCGGCGCGTGGTACACCTCCTGCAAAATGTTTCGGCCGCGCTCTGTCATCACCACCAGCCGGGCGGAGAGCGCGATCAATTGCTGCATGACGCGAAGCTGGTCGGCGTTCGGCTTGAGGAGAACGGTGTGCAGCGTGGTGACCACCGGCGCTTGCAATTCGCGCAGCAGGGTCAATAAGTGGCTGCCGGCCGGTCCGCCGAAGATTCCGAACTCGTGCTGGACCGAGACCACGTCCACGTCGCCGGAGTTCAGGAAGTCAGCAGCGCGCCGGTAAGAATCGAGGATCTGCTCCTCAATCTCGCAACGAACCACGTCCGGATACTGATAGCAGCCCGCAATATCGTTGACCGGGACGGCGAAGCAGCAGCTTTCGGGATGGCGCGCCGCCACCGCTCCCAGCAGGTCGGAGGTAAACGTGGCGATACCGCATTTGCGCGGCAGGTAGTCACCGAGAAACGCGACGGTTCGCACGCTGGACGGAGTTACCATTTGTGGATTACGCAGCATTGACGAGAGTCTCGCTAACATCCCCTGGCTCCTGTCCTTCCCGGTCGGCAGTTTCCTGGCACTGGATACAGCGCGCCGCCCATGGTACGGCGGCGAGGCGTTTCGGGCTGATAGTCTCCTCGCAGTCGAGGCAGGTTCCAAAGCTGCCAGCCTGAACCCGCCGAAGCGCTGCCTTCACCTGGCGCAGCAAGGCGGAGTCTCGATCTACGTTGCGGATCGCCAGTTCCCGCTCCGACGCATACTGAATCTCGTCCATTTGATCGGCACTCTTCTCGATGGCGATACCGTCCCGGTTCCGCAATCCTCCCATCAGTTCGGCCTGCTTTCGTTCGAGGATTTCTTGGACTCCGTGTTCCGCGGACGATATGTTCATGGCGATCCTCTTTCGTGCGTATGATTTCCTACCGTCTGTAGCACGGGATGGCCCAGAACCTAACTCCTTGTCTCTGGAGCACGCGCGACTGAGACTGTTGGGGTTAGCGTTAGTTCAGGAAAGGGGAAATGCAATATTTGCACTGGCAAATGCGGTATTTGCCTGACCGCCGGAACCGCGCTTATGGGAGGCTTAGTTTTCCCTTCTTATAGCGCAACTGGTCGCGGGTAACTTGCAGCAAACGCGCCGCCTGAGTCTGGTTACCGCTGTTCTGCTCCAAGGCGCGGGCCACCAGAACGCGCTCGGTCTCCTGGAGTTCTGGAAATCGAACCTGCTTGTAAGGACGTGAGATGGCGGCCGGAAGACTGGATGAATTGATGAGGGTCGATTCTTCGAGAATCATGCCGCTCTCGATGGCGTTGCGCAGTTCCCGCACGTTGCCGGGCCAGTCGTAGGAAAGAAGCAATTGCGTCGCGAAGCTGCTCAAACCTTGGATATGGTGTTTGAACTTGCGGTTGTAGTGCTCGATGAAGAACCTCGCCAGCGGTGCGATGTCATCTATCCTGTCACGCAGCGGCGGAACGGTTATCTGAATGACGTTGAGACGGAAATAGAGATCCTGGCGGAACGCTTTTTGCTTCACGGCCTCCCGAAGGTTCTTATTGGTGGCGGCCACAACCCGAAGATCGAGCTGTATGTCGGCCAGCCCGCCCAAGCGGCGGAAGGTCTGATCCTCCAGGACCCGCAGGAGTTTGGCCTGCAGCATCAACGGAATCTCTCCCACTTCGTCGAGGAAAAGCGTGCCCCGGTGCGCCAGTTCGAAGATACCGCGTTTCTGCG
>CAZARO010001177.1:0-2380 GCA_964487165.1 uncultured Solibacteraceae bacterium
GATTATCAGATGCCCGGCATGGACGGAGCCGTGGTCGCCGACGCCATCAAGAGCGATCCCGAAATCCGCGATACGGTGGTGATTCTGCTGACATCGGTAGGCCACTGGAGTGACGTGCGGCCCATGGAGGGCACGCGCATCGACGCGTCGCTGGTCAAACCCGTGCGGCAATCGCAATTGCTCAACACCATGGCCAAAGCCTGGTCCAGACGCGGGAGTAATTCCTTTACGGATCGCGTCGCGCGGCCGCTGGAGGTCGCTCGTGCCAGTCTGGCGCGATTCGCGGGGCGCGGCATCCGGGTGCTGGTGGCAGAAGACAACATCGTGAATCAGAAGGTTGCCGGCCTGATGCTCGAGAAGCTAGGGCTCAAGGTGGATTTCGCCGTCAACGGAGTAGAGGCGCTACGGATGTCCGGGCAGGTATCGTACGGCATGATCTTCATGGACTGCCAGATGCCGCAGATGGATGGCTTTACCGCCGCGCGCGAGATTCGCGAACGGGAGGGGGGAGCGGCGCGCGTGCCGATTGTGGCTATGACCGCGGAAGCCATGGCGGGCGCCCGCGAAGCCTGCCTGGAGGCGGGCATGGACGACTACATCGCCAAGCCGGTGCAGCGCGGTGAGCTGGCGGAGAAAATAGCGCGCTGGGCACTGGCCGGCGAGACAGCCGCTCGCTAGGCAGACGCCGCTGGCCATCGCCATTCTGCTTGTCAATGCGCGGGCTTCAGCCCGATATCTGGGCTTTGGCCGTATCCATGTAGTCGGCTGGAACGGTGGGGCAGGCTTCAGCCTTCCCCAGAGGGAACCGCGGGCTTCAGCTCACCGAACAGCGGGCTTCAGCCCAACAGCCGTCTGCCTGCGAGAGGGTTTCTTCGGCTTCAAGCCCATCCGACAATGCGCAGCAATTCACCGGCCATCAAGGACAGCCCGGCTAAAGCCGGCCGCAGGCTGAAGCCTGCCCCACGAAAAGGCCAAAGGCGAGGTGCGGGTTTCAGCCGGCTTCAGCCCGCGAATCGACAGCCCGCGTTAGGATGTCAGGCTTCTTGGAACCCACAGGGGCCGTTTCTCTCTTCGAAATCCTGAAAGGACTTCACGGGCGGAGCCCCTTGGTTAGTGTCTGCCGGCGGCCTGCACCTTACTATGGTGCCGGCCGTAGCTGAAATAGAGGACCATGCCGATCGCCAGCCAGATGAACAGGCGCGCCCAATTGATCCAGCCGAGCTTGTACATCATGTAGCCGTTGAAAAGCACGCCCAGAATCGGTACGATCGGCACCCACGGCGTGCGGAACGGACGGGCCTGAAGAGGGTCCGTCCTGCGCAGAATCACCACCGCGATCGACACCATCACGAAAGCCAGCAGCGTGCCGATGTTGACCATCTTGCCGATGTCGTCGATCGGGGTAACGCTGCCCACCACCGCCGCGAGGCAGCCTACCAGGATGGTGTTCTTCCAGGGCGTGCGGAATTTGGGATGGATGTCGGCGAAAAACTTGGCGGGCAACAGGCCGTCGTTGGCCATGGCATAGAGCACGCGGGTCTGCCCCAGGAGCATCACCAGCATCACGCTCGAAAGGCCCGCCAGCGCGCCCAGGGTAATGATGTTGGCGGCCACATTCAATCCGCGATCCAGAAACGCCTGCGCGATAGGAGCTTCGATATTGACGTTGCGCCACGGCACCATGCCGGTGAGCACGGCGGCCACGGAAATGTATAAGACGGTGCAGATCAGCAGCGAGGCGATGATGCCGATGGGCAGGTCGCGCTGCGGATTCTTGGCCTCCTGCGCGGTGGTGGAGACCGCGTCGAACCCGATGTAGGCGAAAAAGATGTAGGCCGCGCCGGCGCCGATTCCCGACATGCCGAAGGGCGCGAACGTCGACCAGCTCGATCCCCAATTGCTGGGCGAAACGTACATGCAGCCCAGCCCAATCACGAAGAGAACGACCGCGACTTTCAGCGTGACAATCACCGCGTTGAAGCGCGCGCTCTCCCTGATGCCGCGCGTCAGAATGGCGGTGATCACCAGGGCGATCAGCAGCGCCGGCAGGTTGAAACCGAATTCGAACCCGAAGATATTGGGTGCGCCCAGCAGCGCGTGGGCCCGCGCGAGCAGGTCGGGCGATTGCGCGTCCACGATAGCGGTGACTTTTTTGAGGAACTCCTGCGTGCCGGGGACCAGCGACGCATCGGTGGAGGCGATCTGCCGCGCGATCACGTTCTCGGCGGTCTTGAGCGCGGTCCAGTGATCGTAGGCCAGCCACAGCGGCATCTTGATATTGAAAATCTTCAGCAGTTCGATGAAGTGGTTGGACCATCCGGACGACACGGTGCTGGCGCCCATGGCGTACTCGAGCGTGAGGTCCCAGCCGATGATCCAG
>CAZARO010001178.1:0-2377 GCA_964487165.1 uncultured Solibacteraceae bacterium
ACGAGCTGCTGGAGGTCGTCGGAAAGCTGCAGAAGCCGCAGAAAATTGGCGACCGTGCTGCGATCCTTGCCGGTCCGCTGCCCGATTTCATCGGGGCTGAGTTGGTGCTCCTCCGTCAGGCTCTTAAAGGCGTGGGCCGTCTCTATGGGATTCAGGTCTTCCCGCTGGATGTTCTCGATCAGGGAGATTTCGAGCAGCCGATCGTCGGGGATTTCGCGAACTACCACGGGAACGTCGTGCACTTCCGCCAGTTTCGCGGCGCGCCATCGCCGTTCTCCGGCGACCAACTGGTAGCGGTCGCCCATGCGCCGGACTACGAGCGGTTGGACAATGCCGTTGGCGCGGATCGACTGGGCCAACTCCGCCAGCCGCTCGTTCTGGAAGAGGCGCCGCGGCTGGAGCGGGTTAGGGTCGATCGTATCCACCGGCAGCGTCTGCGGGGTGCCGTCCGCCGTGGGTGGCGGAGGCGGCGGTGTGACGGGCGCGCGAGTTGGCAGCAGCGCGCCGAGACCCTTACCGAGGGCCTTGCGCGGATTGTCGGCTTTGTTCATGGTCCAGAATCTCTTTCGCCAGTTTGATATAGCTCTCGGCACCCCGCGAACGCGGATCGTAACTCAGGATTGTCTTGCCGAAGCTGGGGGCTTCGGCCAGGCGAATACTGCGGGGAATGATAGTCTTAAATACCTTATCGCCGAAGAAATCGGTCAGGTCGGCCGCCACCTGGCGGGTGAGATTGGTGCGGTCGTCATACATGGTCAGGAGGATGCCCTCCACTTCCAACCCGTGTTGGAAGGAGTTCTTGATGCGCTCGATGGTGTCCATCAGCTCGGAAATACCTTCGAGGGCGAAGAACTCGCACTGAATGGGGACCAATACGGCATCGGACGCAATGAGGGCGTTGAGCGTGAGGAGGTCGAGGGCCGGCGGGCAGTCGATGAGGATAAAGCGGTACTGGTCGCGGATCTGCTGGATGCGCTCGCGCAGGCGGAATTCGCGGTTGGGCATGTCGACCAGTTCCAGATTGGCGCCGACGAGGTTTTTGTCCGCGGAAATCAGGTAAAGGCCTTCGAAATCGGTGGCTACTATGGCTTCCTGGGGAGGTGTATCGGCGAGGAGGACGCGGTAAAGACTAGGCCGGGCTGGATCTTTTGCTACCCCGAGTCCCGTCGTGGCGTTGCCCTGCGGGTCCGAGTCGATGACAAGGACCCGGAAGTCATTGGCGGCCAAAGCGGCAGCGAGGTTGATGGCGGTTGTGGTTTTCCCTACCCCGCCCTTTTGATTAGCGATCGCGAAGACTCGGCTCAAGCGGCCATACTAGCATGCTTGATGTTTCACATGAGAACCCGATCGCTGTTTCACGTGAAACGGACCGCCGATTCCTAGAAATCTCCCGACGCCGCTCTGGCCTCACGCATCCTGAAGCGGCGATACCTCAGATTGGATTCTCGCTTCCCATTCATCGCGGGCCGTTTCGAGGTCATACTGAACTTGCATGCCAATCCAATATTCCGGCGTTGTCCCGAAGTAGCGGGCTGATCGTAAGGCCGTCTCTCCGGTACTGGCGCTCTGGCCGGCTACGATGCCCGATATGCGGTTGCCTGGAACGCGTAGCGCTTGTGCCAGGCGGTTCATACTGATTCTAAAATCCGTTAGGGTCGCTTTGAGAACTTCGCCCGCATGCACAGGCGCGAGCTTAGCGGTAGTGCTAACTGATCTCGACCTCGTCGGAACTGGTAAGAGGTCAACAAGAAAACCGACTACTCCTGCTGAGCCGGAGCAGATTCCTGCCCAGCTTGCGGGGTGGCTTGTTGACCACCTTGCGAGGTGCCTTGCCGTGAACTCGCTTGCCCCGGGATCACCGCGCCGCGCGGCATCGAAATTCTCACCGTCACCGGAGGCATAATTCGGCTTTTGCCCATGTCGGGCGTCATAAGTTTTTCCATCAAACGATCCTCCTGTCCTTCCGTCTACACCATAGGTGCTTGCGAAATACTCCTTGGCCTCTTCTTGGGCCTGCGCAAACAGGGCGGCTTTCGTCGCCAGCCCATGCGGAAAATTGTGACGTTCCGCGTCATGCTGCAACTTCATAAGCTTATGTCGTCGGTTTGTAATCTGCTCGTTTGTATAGCGCCCGGAGAAAGTGTTCTCCCATTCCAATTGGGCGTCAATGAAGATGCCCCCGAGAGTAATCGTATGTTCGCTTGCGGATTTATGTGTTTTACTGAACGGAAACACTTCCTTAAGAGCGTCCGCTACCTGTGAAGCGGCAATAATTGCACCCCACACAAAGGCGTGCTCCTTCCAGATTGCCCACGCCGCAATGCGGCCGCTGGATGCAATCGCCCTCACCGTCCCAAGGCCCGTTACGCATCTGCCG
>CAZARO010001179.1:0-2377 GCA_964487165.1 uncultured Solibacteraceae bacterium
CATCATCCGCTCCGTGTGCGGGTCAGCATCAGCAGAACCCTGGAAATCTGTATGGAGATCCTGCAATGAAACTTCGGACGGTCCTATTCGCTTTCCTGTTCGCGCTCGCCGCTGCGGCGGCCAACGCCCAAACCACCGAGCCTGAAAAGGCCGCGCCGCCGGCCGCCCAGGCCAATGCCGATAAGCCCGCCGCGGCGGCACCCGCCGCCATCGAGATGCCGCCGGATACCAAGGCCTATCTGGCGGCCAGCCACATCAACGACCCGGCAGAAAAGATCGCCGCGCTGGAGAAGTTCAAGAAGGACTTCCCCGACAGCCCGATGCTCACCAGTGCGAATCTGGCGATCCTCTCCGTCCTGGCCTCGAACATGTTCAGCCAGACGGCGCGCATCCAGCAGTTCGCCAAGACTACCCTCCAGGCCGCCAAGGACAAGAAGGAAAAGGGATCGATTTCCGTCGACATTGCCGAGACCCTGCTCACTTACAACGTGCTTCTGAAGGACGCTGAAAAGTACGCTAAGGAAAGCGTCGCCAGCATGAACCGGGCGGAATTTATCGCCGGCCAGAAGGCGCAATTCGCCAAACGCACCGCCGCAGCCGGCGCTGGCAAAAGCGATGATGTGAAGCCTCCCACTGACGAAGAGCTCATCAAGCGCTTCAACCGCAACCGCGCCGCGCGCGTGGGGACACTCGGTCGCGTGGAATTCAAGCTGGGCAAGATCGCCGTGGCGCAGAAGCTGCTCGATGAATCCTGGGCGGCGGACACCGATCAGCCGGACGTCGCCGCCGTTTTGGGCGAGCTAGCCGCCGGCCGGGGCGACGACGCGAAGGCCCGGGATTACCTGATTGCCGCGCGACTCGGCGGCGAGGGTTCCCCTGCCACCATCGAAGCTCTGGCTTCCGTCTACGGCAAGACGCACAACGGATCCTCCGCCGGGCTCGAAGATCTGCTCGACGCTGAATACCACAAGCGCTTCCCCAATCCGCTGCACCTGGATGCGTACCGGCCCACGGACAAGCGCTCTGACCGGCTGGTGCTGGCTGAGGTCTTCACCGGCGCCGGTTGTGGACCCTGCGTGGGCGCCGATCTGGCTTTCGAGGCTGCCATGGAACGCTACTCCCGCAAGGATTTCGCGGTGTTGATGTACCATGAGCACATTCCCCGGCCCGACCCCATGAGCAATCCCGACACCCAGGCGCGCCTGAAGTTCTACCCCGTTCCCGGAGTGCCCACCTACTTCATCGATGGCGGCACCGTGAGTTTCAACGGTGCCAGCCGGGAAGACACCAGGAAGGTGTTCGAGCACATCCAGCCGCTGATCGAGAAAGAGCTGGAAACTCCCGCCGAGGAGAAGATCGACGTGAATGCATCCGTCGACGGCAATTCCGTCAAAGTGACGGCCGCCGTCGCCGCCGTGGACAGCGAGTCGAAGGACCTCAAGATTCAGGTTCTGCTGGTGGAAAAAGAGCTGAAGTATAGTGGCGAAAACGGCATACGATACCACCCCATGGTGGTCCGCGCCATGGGCGGCAAGGATGACGACGGTTTCCCCCTGGCGGCAGGCGCGCCGCTGTCGGTAGAACAGGCTTGGGACCTCGACCAGGTGAGCACCGGGCTCAAGGCCCACCTCGACAGTTATGAAACCAAGGGCCACCGCGGCAACGCCTTCAAGTTCATCGAGAAGAAGTACCAGATCGATCGCGGCAACCTGGCCATTGTGGTCTTCGTGCAGGATGCCAAGACGAGACACGTTCTGCAGTCGGCCTTCGTGGACCTGAGTGCGCCGGCTGGGAGAACCCCCACCGCGAGCGGCGGCGAACCGAAATGAGGCGGCTCTTCAGCGCTGCGCTGGCAGCTTTGTCTCTGGCTGCCGCTCCGCCTAATCCCGTCGCCTGGAGGCTCTCCGACGGTCCCACCAAGCCCGTCAAACCCGGTGCCCGCTTCACCGTCAAGCTGACGGCCGGCATTCAGCAGGGTTGGCACATTTACTCCATGAAATCCGTGGAGGACGGTCCGTTGCCCACGCGCATCTGGCTGGCCGAGGGCCAGCCCTTCCAATTGGCCGGCCCCATCAAGGCCGATGCGCCACAGACCCTGCAGGACCCCACGCTGCATATGGAAGTGGAACTCTACGAAGGCGCCGCGGGGTTCATTGTGCCGGTGAAGGTCGCGGCCGGAGCAGCCGCCGGCAGCCAGAGTCTGGTGGTCAACGCGCAGGCCCAATCATGCAACAACAGCATCTGCCTGCCGGCGGTCACCGTGAAAGTGGAGATCCCACTGACCGTCGCGCGGTAGCGCATGCGCTAAGATGAAGTACAACCGCGAGATGCGAAATTGGCCGAGCGAGACACTGCCTTCAAAATTTTGAGCGAGAAC
>CAZARO010001180.1:0-2373 GCA_964487165.1 uncultured Solibacteraceae bacterium
ACGCGGCGCGCGCCTGGAAATCCGCAGTGGAACCAGCGTAATCACCGGGCGCTTATTGAGCGTTGAACGCAAAACGCGCGTCTCCGGTGGAGCCACGCTGGAAGTCGACTATCTTTCTCTGATCACCGATTCGGGTGAGCTTCGCACCACCGAAGTGTCACCGGGGTTCTCGGTCAAACTGCTCGACAAGGAACTCGCGGGTAAAGTCGGCCGCCTGCTCGACATCGTCTCCTCCGGCCGGGAGGCGGACGTGCGGAGCATGGTGATTTCCACCGACGGCACGGGTTTACGGTCGCTGTTCGTAAGTTATATCAGCGAGGTGCCGGTATGGAAAAGCACTTATCGGCTGGTGCTTAGTTCCAAGAACGGCAAGAAGCCGCTCTTACAGGGCTGGGCCATAGTAGACAACACCGTCGGCGAGGATTGGGACAAGGTGCAGTTATCGCTAGTGGCCGGTGCGCCGCAGTCGTTCGTACAGAATCTGTCGCAACCGTACTATACGCGGCGACCAGTAGTGGGTTTGCCCGAGAACGCGGCGGTGTCGCCGCAGACCCACGAATCCACGCTCGTGCCGGGCACGGGAGTATTGAGCGGCCGCGTGCTCGATCCGGCGGGCGCCGTTGTCGCCAACGCGACGGTGCGAGCATACGGCGCCGATGGCGGCCTTGCCGGCGAAGCACGCAGCAACTCCGAAGGCGTATATGAATTCGGCTTGTTGCCCGATGGACCTGTGCGGCTGGAGGTGGAGTCTCCAGGCTTTCAGCGCGCCAGCATCGGCGGTGTCATGGCGTCGGAGGCGCGGCCCGGGCATCAGGACGTACGCCTGCAACTGGGCAGCGCGAACGAGACTGTCACGGTTTCAGAGGAGGTGTCCGCGCTGCAAACGTCGAACGCCTCCGTATCCTCGTCGCCGATAAATGGACGCATGGCCGGCAACGGCCGCGCATTAGGCAGCGGGGCGGCGCTCGGATCAGGCGCTCAGACCGGCAGCGCCCGCCGACCGGCCGGCATCGGTGGCGGTGTCGGTACCGGCTTCGGCGGAGGGGTCGGAGGCGGATCGTTTACCCCCGCCGCGGTCCCTCAGGAACTCGGCGATCTCTTCGAGTACAAGCTAAAAGACCCCATCTCCATCCCCAAGAATCGATCGGCGCTCGTCCCCATCGTACAGGCCGAGATCGCCGCCGAAAAGGTGTCCCTGTGGAACGACCGCACCGGGTTGCCCCGTCCGCAGCGCGCTCTCTGGCTCACCAATTCCAGCGGCAACACCCTCGACGGCGGCAGCTTCAGCGTGATGGAAGAAGACACCTTTGCCGGCGAGGGCATCTTCGAGCCGATCCGACCCGGCGAGAAGCGGCTGGTCTCCTATGCTCTCGATCTCGCCCTGAACGCCAGCTCCCGCAATAACGTCGAGGCGCAAAAAGTCACGCGCGTTACCGTCAGCCAAGGCGTCATGAAGCAGACCAGCGAGCTTCGCGAGAAGAAAACCTACACCTTCCGCAACGAGGATACGTCGCCGCGGAGCGTCATCGTGGAGCACCCCGTGCGGCGGGGCTACGAATTGCGTGGCGAGAGCCGGCCGGACGAGACTACCGCCGATTGGATGCGCTTCCGCCTGCATGTCGACCCCAAAGAGACCGCGGCCCTGGTGGTGGAGGAAGCCCGCCCCGTCGAGACTACCTACCAGTTGACTAATGTCGACTCGCAACAAGTGGAGCTCTTTGTGCGCCAACGGTCCGTCGATAAAACAGTGGAAGATGCGCTGCGCAAAATCCTGGCGCAAAAGGGCGCCATCGCCGAGCTGGATTCGCAGAAGGAAGGGCGCGACGACGAGATGACCAAAATCTTCGACGACCAGCAGCGGCTGCGCGAAAACATGAAGGCGCTCAAGGGAAGCCCAGAGGAAAAAACGCTCTTGCAGCGCTATACCCAGCAACTCAACGAGCAGGAGACCCGGCTGGACACGCTGCGCAAAGAAGTGGCCCAACTGGAGCAGCAATCCGCCACCGCGCAGGAGGCGCTCGACAAACTGATCGCCGAACTTTCCTTCGATGTGCAGCTGTGAACCAATCCTGCCCTACTGCAGTTGCACCAGCCCCTGGCCGGTCTGCTCCTGGCCGGGCGACTGCGTCAGATCCTGCTTGCCGCGCCAGAAATCGATATAACAGACCTGGTGAACACAGGCGACGGTGCATCGCGGGGCACAGCTTTTTTCGGTACGATACTCGCGGCGGATATCGGCCAGCGTGTATTCCGCCAACGGCTTGGCCGGATAGCCGCGCTGCTGCGAGCAGTAATGCACCAGCCCGTCCTCGCAGATATAGAGGTAGCGCGCGCCGGCGCGGCATCGCCAGCGATTCTCCTTGCCGTGCGCGA
>CAZARO010001181.1:0-2370 GCA_964487165.1 uncultured Solibacteraceae bacterium
CGAGAAGATCGAAGAAGTAGACGCGGTCGATGCGCTCGATATTTTCCGAAACGGCCAGCGATACGATGGCGCCGGAGGCGAAGAAGGGCAGGGCGGTAGTGAAATAAATGAGCGCCAGGTTCCAATTGCTGGGGGTTTCGCCCTGCACCAGGATCACGGTGAGGGACACGAGAACCAGAAAGGCGTTGAGAAAGCTCAGGCGTCCTAGTTTGGAATAGAGCGGCCCCTTCCAATTGGCGACGACGTAGGAGAAGACGCCGCCGACGCCGAGTCCGAAGAGCGCGATGGAGATGGCGAGAAACGCCATGTGGTAGTAGAACACCACCGAGAAAATGCGCGTGAGGGACAGCTCCAGAAGGAGCGTTGCCATGGTGGTCAGACCCACGCAGAGGTAGATCTGAGGCCATTGAGTGGACGATGGTTTCACGGAACGATCGAGTGTCTGCGGGTGTCCGGCGCTACACCCATTCAAACGCGCCCTTCTTGTAGGCCCAAATGTACCCGACCACCAGGATCGCCAGGAAAACGGAGACTTCCGCCACGCCGAACCATCCGAGCTGCCGGTAGCGCACGGCCCACGGAAAGAGGAACACGGTTTCCACGTCGAAGATCACAAAAAGGATGGCGATGATATAGAACCGGACGGTATAACGGCCGCGCGAATCGGATGCCGCTTTGATGCCGCACTCGTAGGCTTCCAGTTTGGTGACCGACGGCGCCGAGGGGCGAATCAGTTTGGCCGCCAGGATGGCAATCACCGGAAACGAGATGGCCACAATCAGAAAAATGAAGATGGGAATATACCCGCTCGGCATGGCAACAATATAACACGCGGAATTGCCTGCCGGGGTAAACCGCGATGAGGGTACCAGCGGTCTTGGGAGTACGTAAGGGGACCGCGGACGGAACCATTAGTACCTTTATATTCATTGACTTGCGGACTGTTTGGCGATATCTTCGGAATGACTCGTCACCAGAGTTCGCGTCCTGGCGGCCCCGGAATCGCTCCCCGGAGCCGCCAGATTCATTTTGGGCTCAGGCCTTCTGCGTCTTGGCAAAACTGGCGAGCGCCTTACTTTCACTATCGAAGGTCTCGAAAATAGTCAGAAGCTTGGTGATCTGCAGCAGGTCGGTGACTTTCTTCTGCAGGTTGTAGAGCTTCAACTGCCCGCCCCGGTCGGTGACGGTGGCATAGCTGCCGATTAGCTGGCCCAGCCCCGAGCTATCGATGTAGGAAACCTCGGAGAGATTCAAGAGGATGTTTTTCCGGTCGCCCGCGAGGGCCTCCCGGATGGAATCCCGGAAATCACCGAGGGCCTCGCCCAGGGTCAGGCGGCCGCTCAAGTCCAATATAGTTGCTTCCGGAGTCTCACGAATATTAATCTTCAGGCTCATCGAACGAATTTCCTTCCGCCGGTCCCCTTGGGCTAACGTTTGGGACGTTCGCCCTGCCGCGCGACGGCGCAAGGCGTTGATCGAGTTTGGGGCCAGCACTTTCGATCCTACCTGAGATTGGGGTGCAATGGTTGGCGGCCTGGCGATTTGCCTTTGCCAATTTCTATATTTCTGCTATTGTGGAAATATGAAGACAGCCAAATCGAAGGCCGGCGCGGAGGAGGTAGCCCGCTATGCGGACATGCTCGCCGCCATGGGAGCGGAGCCGCGCCTGCGGGTGATGCAGTTCCTGCTCTCGGCCCATCCCGACGGGCTGGTGGTGGGAGAACTGCAGAGCGAACTGGGCATCCCCAACTCCACGCTTTCGCACCATTTGGAAAAACTCAAGAGCGAGGGCCTGGTGAAGGTCCGACGCGATAGCACCTTTCTCTGGTACACCGCCGATACCGAAGCGCTGCAGCAGTTGCTCGGCTTTCTCTACGCCGAATGCTGCACGCGCAATAAAGCGGTGGAACCGAAGGCCATCATCCAGCTTTGCAAGTAAGGAGAGCCGCATGGAAATCAAAGAAGCCGTGAAGGAAAAATACGGTCAGGCCGCGTTGCGCGCCGCCGATGGGAAGGGCAGCGCCTGCTGCGGCGCGAGCGCCTGTTGCGGCCCGGAAACCTGGGACCCCATCACCGCCGACCTTTACGACGAGCAACAGAAGGCCGGCGTCCCCGCGGAGGCCATTCTTGCTTCGCTCGGCTGCGGCAACCCCACCGCGCTGGCGCTCCTGAAGCCGGGCGAAACCGTGCTCGATCTCGGCTCGGGCGGCGGCATCGACGTGCTGCTGTCGGCGCGCCGGGTCTCGCCCGGCGGCAAGGCCTATGGCCTCGACATGACCGACGAAATGCTGGCCCTGGCGCGCGAAAACCAGCGCAAGGCGGGAGCGGACAACGTCGAGTTCCTGAAAGGCGAAATCGAAAACATTCCCT
>CAZARO010001182.1:0-2369 GCA_964487165.1 uncultured Solibacteraceae bacterium
CGCGCCGGACGCACAGGTCCGGGCTGCGCCATCTGCCTCTATCCGCTGGAGGATTTCGTTCGCCGCCCGGCGCACGACGCGCCGGAAATCGCGCGTGCCGACCTGGCTCCCGTGGCGTTGTTGCTGGATGTCATGGGCGCGGCCGGGTTGGATTCTCTGGCGTGGCTGGACGCGCCTCCGCCTGCCGCGGTGGAGCACGCCACCGCTCTGCTCGCGCAGTTGGGCGCCCGCGGCGCGCTGGCCCGCGAGATGGCGCGCTATCCGCTGCATCCCCGGTTGTCGCGCCTGGTGGTGGAAGCGCGGCGCCGCGGAGTGGCCGAAGATGGCTGCACGGTAGCCGCGCTGCTCAGTGCCGGCGAGCGCTTGCCGGCGCGGCAGGATCAGGCCACGCGCTCCGACCTGCTGTTGCTGATGGAATCGAAGTGGGAACCGCGTACCGCGCAGACCGTGCGCCAGGTGCGCCGCATGGTGGACCCGCCGCGGCAGCGCGGCCGCGATGAGGAGGCGCTGCTGATCTCGGTGCTGGCGGCCTTTCCCGATCGCGTGGCACGGCGCCGCCAGGGCGCTGAATTGCAACTTGCGGCCGGCGGCCCGGCACAATTGGCGCCAGCGAGCACGGTGACCGGCGAAGAGTTCCTGGTGGCCGTGGAGGCCGAAGACCGCCGTGACCAGAAGGCCCCGCTGGTGCGCATCGCCAGCGGCATCCAACCCGGCTGGCTGCTCGACCTGTTCCCGGAGCGGATCCGCGAGACGGCCAGCGTGGAGTGGAATCGCACCGCCGAACGCGTGGAAAGCGTAAGCGCATTGTGGTTCGACCAGATCGCCATCGAGGAAAGACGCGGTGCCGCCGATCCCGAGGCCGCCGCCGCACTGTTGGCCTCGAAAGCTATGGAAGCCGGAGTGGCGCGCTTCGACGATATCGAAAACGTGGAAGCCTTCCTCAGCCGCGCGCGATTCGCGGCACAACTTGGCGACGTGCCGCTACCCGACGCCGAAGCGGCCCTGCGAACCCTGGCGGCGGGCCTCAAGAGTTTCACCGAACTTGCCGCGGCCGCGCGCGGCGCCATGGTGCGAACCATGGAACGGCAACTGCCCCCCGCCGCCCGCCGTTTGCTGGAGGAGATCGCGCCCGAGCGGATCAAGCTGCCCGGCGGCCGCTCCGTGGTAGTGCATTACGAAGCCGACCAGCCGCCGTGGATCGCCTCGCGCCTGCAGGATTTCTTCGGCATGCGCGCCACTCCCACGGTGGCGCGCGGCGCGGTACCGGTGGTGGTGCGGTTGCTCGCGCCCAATCAGCGCCCGGTGCAGATGACCAGCGACCTGGCGGGTTTCTGGCAGCGGCTCTACCCGCAGGTGCGCAAGGAGCTGTCGCGGCGCTATCCGCGGCACGCGTGGCCGGAAGATCCTACGGCTTCGGGCGCTGGTTCTCGTACCACTTGAGCGTGCCAGTGCCCGACCCTATGCACGCCAGGTCCACGCGCCCATCGCCATTGAGGTCGCTCAACGCGCACGCGGACGCGGGCATTTCGGCATCCAGAGTCTGCCTGCTCCATCGCTGGCCGGAAGCGTCCTCCGCGCGGTAGATGAAGACGCTGTGCGGGCCGCCGCGGCAGCCGGCGATAACCTCGTCATTGCCGTCGCCATTCAGGTCGGCGGTGAGCACCGTGTGCCCGTCGGCGATAGTGTCGTCGATCATGTGCCGTACCCATGCTTCGCCCTGCCGCCGGTAGATGGCCACCTGGTTGCCATGCCACGGTTCGATGGTGGCGAGAAATCGCTCCTTTGCCAAATGGCCCACCGCGATATCGCTGGTTCCGGATTTGGGCCAGGGGTCGGGCGCGCCCGCGGCGATGTCGCTGCGCGTCCAGACGCCGCCTTTGCCCAGCTTGAAAAGATGGATGCCCTCGAACCCGCCCGTCAGGATCTCATCGCGCCCGTCGCCATCCCAATCGACAACGTAGATGCCGTGTACCAGGCCGAAATTCCCCGCGGCGATCTCCTGCCGTTTCCACTCTCCCGGACGATAGAAGACCAGCGGCGTCCGGTCGCGATAATCGGGCGCCTCGGCCTGGGCGCCAATCAGGGGAGCGTCGATCAGCACTCGCTTGCCCGCGCCATCCACGTCTGCCGTGCGGAGACGGTGTGACGTGGGGAGCCGGTCGATCTCGGTGACGGTCCACGGATTGCGCGGGTCGCCGTTGTGTTTGAGGACGCTGAGCACCCCCGCACTCCGGGCGGCCACGGTGGAGAAGCCGCTGGCGAGCACGATGTCGGGAATGCCATCGCCGCGCCCACTGTCGACCACCGCCAGGTTGATCATCTGCGTGAAGCCGCCGGCAATGACATGCCGCTCCCATCCGGGGTTCTCG
>CAZARO010001183.1:0-2364 GCA_964487165.1 uncultured Solibacteraceae bacterium
CGCACCGCCGGCGATCCCAACGCGCTGGCGCAGACGTTGCGGCGCCTGGCGCATGAGAGCAACCCGGACGCCCCCATGAAGTTCACCACCATGGAGGCCAAGCTTGCCGAGAATGTCGCCGCCCCGCGATTTCGAACGGTTCTGTTTGCGGCTTTCGGAGGCCTGGCAGTGTGTCTCGCCATGGCCGGCATCTATGGCGTGGTGGCGTACGCGGTGGGCCAGCGGACCAATGAGATCGGCGTGCGGATCGCGTTGGGCGCCAGCACAAGCGGTGTGGTGCGGCTGGTTCTCCGGCAGGGGCTGACGCTCGCCGGCATTGGCCTGTGTTTGGGCTTGGCCGCTTCCATCGAGGGTACACGCGTGCTGCAATCGATGCTGTTCCAGGTTCAGCCCAACGATCCATGGGTCTACATCGCTGTGGCCGCGATGGTAAGCGTGGTGACGCTGATTGCCGGCTATATTCCGGCGAGCCGCGCCGCCCGGATCGATCCCGTGGCGGCACTCCGGCAGGAATAAACCCGGCCGGGAGGCGGCCACCTTCCCGCTACGCCGCTAAGCGATGCGCGTCGAACCAGTCGAACATCTCGGCAAACGCCGGAGCCACTACATCCGCATGCCCCGCCCCGGAGATTTCCAGGTACTTGACCTGCGCTCCCGCCTTGCGCGCCGCTTCCGTGAACAGGCGCGTCTCCTTCACCGGAACCTGCGTGTCCTGGTCGCCCTGCACCACCATCTGCGGCACCGCTTTCAGGCTCGCCATGTCGTCCGCCGTGAGGAAGAACACCGCCGGCGCGCTGGCCGCCACCGCCGCAAATACGCCCGGCCGATGCATCGCCAGCGACCACGCCGCCGCGCCGCCCGTGTCGTGGCCGGCCAGGTAAATCCGCGCCGGGTCCACCTTGAAGAACCCGCGCACGCTGGCCATCACGTCCACCACGTCCCGCTCGCCATCGCCCACGTACATGGAGAGCGCATCGCGTCCGCGCGGGCAGGCCACAATGTAGCCGCGCTTCTCGGCGAAGCTCTTCATCTGCCCGTCCTGCGCATCGAAATAGAAGTTCTCGTCGCGGCCCGCGCCGTGCAGCGCCAGAATCAGCGGGTACGGCTTGCTACCATCGTAAGAGCTCGGAATATACAGGCGGTAGGGCTGCAGCGTATGGTCCACCGCCGAGCGGTACGCCATGCGAAAATCGCCGTGTCGAGCGGTCCAGGGGTTGCCGCCGCTTTCCAGCGTGCCCAGCGCGGCATCGGCCTCGTTGACCGACGCCTGATCCAGCAGCGAGAGCCTATATTGGATAGGCGCCAGCGCGGCCGCGAGGTCCGCCTTGGAATCGGCCGTGGCCTTGGCCTCCAACGCCGCGATCCGTTCGTTGGCCGTGGCGATGCGCTTGTTCAGGTCCGCCAATCCGGGCACAATGTGAATGGGCACGGTGCGGCGGATGGGCGGATCGCCGATGGTCACCGCGATGCGGCAACTGGCGCACGGCATATTAGGCAGCGTCACCTCAACGTCCACCGGCGTGCGCGACCAATCCGAACTGGCCACGTCCACAAATTTCAGTTCGGTGTCGCGCGCCCGCAAACCGGCCGACCCCTCCTGCAGCGATATCGCCACCTTCATTGCGCCCGCAAGCTTCTGGTCCAGCTCGAAGGTCTGCCCCAGATGAATTTTGACGATCTCTCCCGGCCCCACGATGGCGCGGTCTAAATCCACCGTCATGGCCGCGGTGAAGGCTCGCTGCGGCGTCCAATCCTGGCCGTGCAGCAGAGCCAGAGCGTGGCTCACATTCTTCACCGATGCCATGTGGTCGCCGGCCGCCACCGCGGCTAGAGCGGCCTGGTTCAGTTGCTCCACCTGGGAACGAATCTCCGGACGCATGGAATCGCCATTCCACGCAACCTTGAAATTCCCCCATACCAGCTTCTCGGCCGAGTTCATTCCGGCCCAATCCTTTACCGTCGGCAGGCTTTGACTGAAAGCCCCCGCCACCATCAGCAGGAGTGCTGAGGGGAGTCGAAACGTAGACTTCCTCATGCCTGCATTATATTCCGATGCTTCACTCTGAAATAGGGGGGGGGGGAGTTAACACAGAGACACAGAGAAACCCGTGAGAATGGGCTCGTCGGCCTCGATCGAGGCCTCGACTTCCCGAAATTCTGAGATCACAGAGATGTGAACAGAGGGCACAGAGGAATAACTGGTGGGGCCTGAAGTTTCTGAAGGGCTGTCGGCTTTTGGCACCGGGCCAGCCAGAAGCCGCGCGCCGCAAAACGATCAAGCACCCCGGCCCATTCGGGCGTATTCGGCGGCGTATCCAGCGCCCTCAAGCGCCCGCCGCCAGGGCCGCAGCGTTTTTCTCTGTG
>CAZARO010001184.1:0-2362 GCA_964487165.1 uncultured Solibacteraceae bacterium
CCCTTCCTGAAAAGTGAGGTCCGGATGCTCTCTAAGGATAGTGCAGGTATCCACCCGCTCCAGCGCATCCGCCATGGGGGTGGTGCGGTAGTGAGTCGCCTGCGTGATGTGACAGGCGGTGCAGGCGGCGTCTCCCGGCGGTGATGGCGCCGCCAGGAAGGGCGCACCGGGTAGTTTCCGGGCGTTACGCTGGCCGGACATCTGCTGTTGCCCCAAGGCAGCAGCCAGGCATAAAGCAATGCCCGCCACGCCGGCAAAAGTCCTACGGTTGGGGTGCATGGCCCCCCCTGATGCTCCGAATTAGGACCGGCAGACGGACGACAAGATCCGCAACTCTCAGGTACTGCTGTGACAACCCAGTCAGCTCCCCTTTGCAGAAAATTCTATCATCAACCGAGCCAAACCGGGCGAGAATCAGGGTTGCTTGGGTTCGCCCGGGCTTCGGTTCTTGCGTTAACGTGATCGTTAACGTACTGATTGCGGGGGAATTAATGCGTTAACTGTGCAGTCACGCGCCCCTCCGAAAAATGGAAAACCGCTTTCTGTCGAGCGACTTTTCTTCGGAAAAGCATATTAAACTGCTAAATCGCCGAAAATGGGCGGCTCGCCATTCAGCTTTCGGTATCTGAAGTTCGCCAAGGCTGGGCCGGGTAGAGGAGGGCGCCCCCGTTAACCGCATCTACCGCACATTAGCCTTTTCTTGAGGGGATAGTGTCTTTATACTAGACCAAGCTCAGGAAGGCCTCGCACACGGTTTCAGCCCTCTTGGGAGTAAGAGTGGTTCAAATTGAAAAAGGGAAAACCATCCAATATGAAGAAAATCCTCGTTGGATTCGCTTTTGCAATGATCCTGGCAACAAACCTGGCGGCGCAAGGTATCTACGCTACTCTCACGGGTATCGTAGCTGACCAGTCCCAGGCCGTTGTGCCTCAAGCGAAAGTTACGCTAAAGAACTCGGAGTCTGGCTCGCTGCGCGACACAGTGTCCAACTCGGACGGCTACTTCACCTTTGCGTCCGTGCCAGCCGGCGAATACGAGATCACCATCGAAGCCAAGGGATTCACCACCTTTAAGGTGACTGGAATCGCCTTGTCGGGCGGTGAAAAGCGCAACATCGACGCCAAACTCACCGTCGGGACTACGTCGGAAGCGGTCGAAGTCACCGGTGAGGTAGATAAGGTGGCTCCGGTCGACAGCGCCGAAAAAACCAACCTCGTCACGCAGAAGGAATTACAGAACTTTATTCAGGTAGGCAGCAACGCCGCCGAGTTTATCAAGATCATGCCCGGTTTCGGCATCACCAACGGAACCTCGAATACCTCTAACTACACCGGGCAGACAATCGGCATCAACGGCAACGGCGACAGCGGTAGCCAGAGCCCGTTGAACGGAGCGTTCTCCTACAACGGCTTGCCGGGCAATTCCCTGGATATCACGGCGGATGGCGCCCACGTGTCGGACCCCGGTTGTAACTGCGACACGCCCGTCAATCCGAACTCGGACATGATCTCCGAAATCCAGGTGAAGATGTCGAATTTTGACGCTTCAAACCAGAAAGGTCCAGCGGTCATCACTTCGGTGGCAAAGGCCGGCGGTAAAGATTTCCATGGTTCGGCGTTCTTCTACGCCCGCAACTACGCTCTGAACGCCAATGACGCGCTGTTCAACGCCAGTGGTGAATCGCGGCCGCAGAACAAGTACTATTACCCCGGCGGCACCATCGGCGGTCCCGTTCTGATCCCCGGCACGCGCTTCAACAAGAGCCGCAACAAGCTGTTCTTCTTTACCGGTTTCGAGTATTTCTACCAGGTTCTCGATACCGGACTGTTGCGCGCCACGGTGCCCACGCCCTGTGAGCTGACCGGCAACTTCTCGCCCTCTTGCGTGGCCCAGGAAGGCCCGATAACCGCTTCCGGTGGCCCCCCCGGACAGCTCAACGCGGCCGCGCTGGCCATGTTCCCAGGCGGCATGATGCCGGCTGGCGCCCAGGACAAGAACATGCTGGCTCTGATGAACACCTATCCGGCTGCCAACGCGAATGCTGCTTCCGACGGTGGATTCAATTACGTGCAGGCGGAAAACTTCAACCAGAACAACATCCAGTGGATGGCTCGCCTGGAATACAGCATCAGCGACAACACCAAGCTGTTCATCCGCTACAATTTGCAGAAGGAAACCCAGCAATTCCCGGTCGGCTTGTGGTGGCGCCAGACGGATCAGGTTCCGTATCCTACTCCCGTCGAGGGAAAGAACCAATCCAACAGCGTCACGGCCTCGCTGACCCACGTGTTCAGCCCCACCATGACGAACGAATTCGTGTTCGCTTACACCTATGTAGGGTTCCCTAACGTCTTTAAGGAT
>CAZARO010001185.1:0-2362 GCA_964487165.1 uncultured Solibacteraceae bacterium
GGCTTTCTGCTTCTCGGGGTCGAACCAGTCGGGGTCGAATAGATGCAGCCCGTAGCCCTGGCTGACCTGCCCTTGCATGAGTTCCAGGATGCGCTGGCGGCACTTCGCGGGGTTGGTGTGGACCACGCTCATGATGTCCTGCGAGGTGTCGCGATAGCCCAGGCCGGTGCGGCCGCCCACCTCGATGAAGGACGCGAAGCGCGACCAGACCACGCAGGTTTCCGCCTGGTACAGCGTCCAGGTGTTGATCATGGTGTCCAGGCCGGCGTGCGGGGTGTGGCACTGGAAGACCGCCAGCTTGTCCTGCCAGTATTTACGGAGCGCGTCGAACGCCCGGTCGACAGCGGCGGGGATGGAGTACTTGGCGCGGATCTCGCGGCCCTTGGTGCGCGGTCCGACGCCCAGCATGAAGGTCACTCGAACTTCTTCGCCCGGCGCCAGTGCGAGGCGTTTATGCAGCGCACCGCAGTGGTTGCCGCCCAGTTCCGCGCTGTTGCGGCATTCGCCCTGTTCCACGGAAATGGGGTTCGTTTCGGTGCGGTACGGGCCCAGAAAACTGTCGCGCATGGAATCGAAGCTGTCGGGGTCGAAGCTGGCGGCGAAATAGTGGAACGTCCAGGGCTCGTAAAAGAAGTCGTACTCGATAATGCCGTCCTGGTAACTGGAGCCGCTGGCGTACAGGCTCATCTGCAGGTTCTGGTTGTCGATTTCGATGTGGTGGAAGGAAAACTCCAGGTAGGAAAAGAGACTGATGGCGCGCGGAGTGGCGCCGGTATTGCGGACGCGGACGTCCCACAGTTCCACGTCGTCGCCCAGCGGGATGAAGATGGTCTGCTCGGCGTGCAGGTCCTGATAATCGCACGTGAATTTGGAGTACGAGAGGCCGTGGCGGCATTCGTAATGCGCCTGCGCGAGGTCTTTGCCCACGGGCTGCCAGGAGATGGACCAATAGTCGCCGGATTGGTCGTCGCGCAGGTACACGTAGTGGCCGGGGCGGTCGAGCGGGACGCCGTTGGGGCGGAACCTGGTGACGCGCTGGTGTTCGGCGTGTTTGTAGAACGAGTACCCGCCGGCGTTGTGCGAGAGGACGGTACACAGGTTCTCGACGCCAATGTAATTGGTCCAGGAGACGGGAACGTCAGGACGTTCGATGACGTATTCGCGGGAGGAGTTATCGAAGTGGCCGTAGCGCATGGGGATTCAGGCTTTCACGGAGTGGAGTTGTCGGCGGGCTGAAGCCCGCCCCACCAGGGCCGATTCGTCCAGTGGTGGGGCGGGCTTTAGCCCGCCAAATCGATGCCTCATAGCGTTTCTCAAGCTTTCACAAACTGGCGGAGCCACGCGATCAACTCGCCGGCCTTTTCCGGAGAGTCGGCCTCCACGGCTAGGCGGAGCACGGGCTCGGTCCCGGAAAAACGGAGCAGCGCCCAATTGTCGTTTTCGAGGTACAGCTTGGTGCCATCGATATGCGAGATTCGCGCCACCTGGTACTGCGCGACGCGGTCGCCCGGCGCTTCGCGCAGACGGCGCGGGACGGCAATCCGCATCTCGGGCGTGGCGGGAATGCTCTCTTCGGCCTCATACAGGCGGCCGGTAAGCGCGTAGACGCGTTCGCGCAGTTGCGAAATTTTCTCACCCGTCCGCGCCAGCATTTCCACCACCAGGGCGCAGGCGAAGATGCCGTCTTTGCCCAGAATGTGGCCGCGGATAGTGAGGCCGCCGGAGGATTCGCCGCCCAGCACGGCGTCGTGTTCCTGCATGGCGCTCACCACGTGCTTGAACCCCACGGGAACTTCGTAGCATTCCTCGCCCAGGCGATGCGCCAGGCGGTCGAGCAGGTGCGTGGTGGAGAGATTGCGGACCACGCCGCCGCGGTCGCCGCGCACTTCGTGCAGGTACCAATAGAGCAGCAGCAGTAAGTCGTTGACGGAGATATACTCGCCGCGTTCGTCCACGATAGCGATGCGGTCGGCGTCGCCATCCATGGCCAGCCCCAGGTCATACCCGCCGTCGCGCATGGAGGAACTGAGCAGGTGCAGCGCCTCCTGGTTGGGCGCGGGGGAGCGTCCGCCGAAGAGCGGATTGTGCCGTTCGTGGATAAACGTCACGCGGCAGCGCGCTTCCGTGAGCACCGTGCCGAGCGTGAGTTGACCCACGCCGTACATGGGGTCGACAATGACTTTGAGCGCAGCCTTGCGGATGGCGTCGAGATCGATGAGCGCTTCCACGGCGTCTACGTATTCGTTGGTGAAGTCGCGGCGTTCCACGATGCCGGCGGCCAGGGCCAGGTCGAGCTCCAGCTTGATGACGTGTTCGGGAGTGAGCGCGTTGGTCTCCACTTCGATGCGGCGGGTCTCGTGGT
>CAZARO010001186.1:0-2358 GCA_964487165.1 uncultured Solibacteraceae bacterium
TGTCCATCCGTGGCCCCTTTGCAATTCGTTCGACGTGGGGAGAGGGCTTCACAAGAATTGGAGTTGGAAATCGGCCACGGATGGACACTGATGCACACGGATAAATTCGAGGTGCTCTCGCGGACCAAAGCCGCTGAAACGCTCATCCCCCGGGAGGATCGCGCCTCTGTGGCCTCTACTACCTCTGTGCCCTCCGGTTTTGACTTTGTTTTCTCTGTGTCTCTGCGTCTCTGCGGTGAATATTCTTTAGGTTGCGGCTTGCCGCTATGCGGGGAGACGATTCTCGCGGACCAAAGCCGCTGAAACGCCGATCCCCCGGGAGGATCGCGCCTCTGTGGCCTCTGCTACCTCTGCGCGCTCCTGTTTTGACTTTGTTTTCTCTATGTCTCTGCGTCTCTGCGGTGAATATTTCTTAGGTTGCGGCTTGCCGCTATGCGGGGAGACGATTCTCGCGGACCAAAGCCGCTGAAACGCCGATCCCCCGGGAGGATCGCGCCTCTGTGGCCTCTGCTACCTCTGCGCGCTCCTGTTTTGACTTTGTTTTCTCTATGTCTCTGCGTCTCTGCGGTGAATATTTCTTAGGTTGCGGCTTGCCGCTACGATGAACTCGGCCCATCTTTCGGGAACTAGGCAAGCGCGAATTCGCCCCACCGGGGGAGCTCCGCCACTTCGTCGTCCGACAGCGACGAGTAGTAGTCCGCTACCGCCCGTGCCACGGAGGCGCGCTCAAGCTCCCGGCGAGCGTTCATATCATCTCCCTCCCCACCTTACCCCAGCAATTCCAAAAACGCCCGCCCCGCGTGACTGAGCGCTCTCCTGGTGGGGTAGACCACGCGAATCTTGCGTTCCACGTTGATCTCCTTCACCCGCACCTCGCACAACACCCGCTGTTCGATCTCCTGCTCCACGCACATGCGCGGCAGAAACGCCACCCCCGCGTTGCTCTGCACCAGCTTGCGGATGGTCTCTACCGTGGGCATCTCCACGTCCATGCGCAGCGGCACTTTGTGCGCCTGAAACTCGCGGATCACTACTTCGCGATAAGGTGACAGCACGTTATGGGCGATGAAATTCTCCTGCGCCAGTTCGGTGATGGAAATCGTCCGTCGATGCGCCAGCCGGTGCTGCGGCGATACCACCAGGGCCAGCGCGTCGGTATAGATGACCTTCGATTTCAGGCGCTCGTCGCCGGGGTCGTAGCTGATCACCCCCAGCTCCAGGTTGCCGTCCAGCAGCTCGTTGGGGATTTTGCTCGACAGGCTGCGCCGCACCTGCACCTTCACTTTGGGATACATCTCGCGGTACTGTTCGATGTGGCGCAGCAGGTACAGAATCGTCGATTCGTTGGCCCCGATGATCAGCCGGCCGGCGGAGTTGTCGCGCAACTCGGCGAGAGAGTTGTCGAGCTCCAGTTGCAGGCTCTCGAAGCGGCGGGCGTAGTCCAGCACGGTGCGGCCGGCGTCGGTGAGGATGAGGTCTTTTCCGGAGCGGTCGATCAGCTTTTCGCCTAGTTCCTGCTCCAGGCGCTGCAGCGCCAGCGATACCGCGGGTTGCGTGCGCAGCAGCTTTTCAGCGGCGCGGGAAAAACTGCGCTCCGTGGCGACAGTCAGAAATACGTGCAGCGAATACAGTTCCATGGGTGGCCAGGGACAATTTCATCATAATACAAGTTAATACACACCGCTAATATTATAAATTTGCCAAATCGACGAACGCGCCGCCATAATGGCTTTGTTGGTGAAACGCGGATGAGCGACCGAGTTTACATATTCGATACCACGCTGCGGGACGGAGAACAGTCGCCGGGTTGCAGCATGAATGTTGCCGAGAAGCTGCACATGGCCCGCAAGTTGGTGGAACTGGGGGTCGACATCCTGGAGGCCGGCTTCCCTATCGCCTCGGAAGGCGATTTTGAAGCTGTCGACGCGGTGAGCCGTGAATTTCCGTGGGCCCACGTGGCCGCTCTGGCGCGCTGCTGCACGCTGGATGTGGAGCGGGCGGCGAAGTCGCTCACACATGCAAGGCGGCCGCGCATCCACACCTTTATCGCCACTAGCCCGATTCACCTTAAGTACAAGTTGAAGAAATCGCAGGAACAGGTTCTGGAAGAAGCGGTTGCTGCTGTGGAGCTGGCCCGCCAACACGTCGACGACGTGGAGTTTTCGGCGGAAGACGGCGCGCGCACCGAGCCGGAATTCCTGGAAAAGATCTCCAAAGCGGTAGTGGCGGCGGGCGCCCGGACGGTGAACATTCCCGATACCGTGGGCTATTCCACGCCCAAGGAATACGGCGCGCTGATCGGGCAGATCGCGCGCGCGCTGGGCGATTGCGCCATTGTCAGCGTGCACTGCCATGACG
>CAZARO010001187.1:0-2358 GCA_964487165.1 uncultured Solibacteraceae bacterium
CCATAAAAATCTTCAGCGGCTCATTTTCCACGGACTTGCGGGAAAGCGCGAAGAGCGCTTCAATCACGTCGTCGGGCTCTTTCCAGGTGGTGGCCAGGCGGGTCAGTTTGCCGTCGTATTTGCCTTGCGGATGGTTGGTGAAAAGGGTCTTCCAAACGTCCAGGCTGCCGGGAACGTGGGGCTTGCCATCGGCGTCCAGGCGAAGCCGCGTGGTGAGCAGCATCATGTCGGTATTGGCGCGAAAAACGGGGCGCGCCGGGCCGGGGCTGGTGATGCGTCCGCGCACCGCGCTATAGAAGCGCTTCATGCGCTCGGGCTGGAGCAGATAATCCTGCAGAGGGCCGTTGATGCGGGCGATGGAATCGTAGAGGCTGGCCAGCCAGCCGTCATCTTTGGCCAGCAGCTTGTCGAAGAAGTCGCCTCCGTGGTCGGGCGAGGCGCCCACCATTTCGGACCAAAGGGACGCCGAGCGTGCTCCGCCGGGAACCACTGCCTTGCCGCCGCGAATTTCAAACATGCCGCCGAAGAAATCGAGCACGTGGGCATAGGCTTTGACGCGCGTGAAGGGCATGGTTTTGCGCAGCTCTTCGGCGGTCTCCAGATCCAGCTTGGAGAAGCCCAGGTAGAGGCGGCAGAGCGACGGATCGGAAATAAAGGTATCGATAAAATCGCCGGGATCTTTTTCCTTGCTGCCGCCGGTCCAATACTCCGGGCCGAAGAGCACGGTGGCCGTCGCGGAATGATAATCGTAAGTGAAGGGTCGATTGGTGCGCAGCGACTCTTCCAACACGTTGATGGGGAAGCCGGAGTCGGTGGTCAGAAAGGCGCGCGCGGCATTCACGGTTTCGAGCACCACCTCAGACCCGCAGCCGCCGCGGATGCGGAAGCCGAGGATGCGCAGCAGTTCGCCCACCGCGGGCGAGTCGCAATTGTCGATCTTGATGACCTTGGAGTCGCCAGCCAGTTTCTGCAGTTCCTGTGCCTGGGAAAGATAGCGGTGGACCAGCTTGAGGTACTCGGTCTGCTCCAGGGCTTCGTTGCTGTGCGATGCCTGGTAGCCGTTGGTTACCACGTTGCGCGCCAGGGCTTGCAGGATGTCGCCCGGGCTGGCTTCGCCGGAAATGGCCACCATGCGCGCGAACGAGCGCAGCGGTCCGGGGATGGACACCGTGGGCAAGCCTTCCGCTGACGCGGCAGACTGCTGGCCGGCACCCGCGAGCGCGTCGAGCAGAGCCAGGCGCTTCTGAATCACCGCCGCGCGGGCGGTATCGTGGGACTGCTGCAGTTGGGCGAGCAGTTTGGTGTAAGCATCCTTACAGCCGCGGTCGCCATAGCGTTCCAGGAACTCGGCGTAATTGGTGAGCGCGGCGACGCTGTGGGGGTTACCTTCCGCCGCGTGCGCCAAGGCTGCGCGCGCGCCGGAGACATCGCCGGACGCTTCCATCTTTCTGATCTGGTCGAGGTCCTGGCCCCGGACGAGCGAGGATGTCAGCGCCAGCAAAAGTGGTGCAAGAGCCCAACACGACTTCATTCCAACCCTCCCGCTACTGGTCAAACAATTTACCACGTCCCGCCACTGAAGTGGTGGCCGGATCGGTACCCAGGGGATCATCACACCACGGGTATAGTGCGAGGGGATGTAAAAAGATTAACGTTGGATTCAAAAACCAGTAAATTGTGGAGGTCTTCAACAGGGCGCGAATGCCCGGCTCCCTCGCGGTCGCGGCTCGGTAGGCTCTGGCAAACATAAAGGCGCCATTCCGAGCCGCGTGCGCTAGGCTAGCAAGCGGTTCCGGGCTATTGCGGTAACTGGAACGCCACGCGGCGCTCGCGGTTCAGTTGGAGACTCAAACCGCGATCCACGGAATCGAGCGGCACCTGTTTCTCTTCGTGCTGCAGGGTTACATAGTGGAGCGTACGGCCATCCACCCAATAGGCTGCCGCGGCGCGGATGGCCTGGTCCTTGGTGGCGATCAGATAGATGGGCGAGCCGCTGGGCGGGTCCGCCGGAGCAGCTGCCGGCGCCACTTCCTGGCCGTATTGATCGTAACTGCGCATCGCCGGCTGCACTGGGGCGCTATATACCGGCTGCTGCGGGGCCGCGGGATAAATCACGGTGACGTTGGGCGAAGGATTGTATTCCACCGGCGCCGCGTAAGTGGGGTAAGTGGAGACATAGGGCGAGTAATTGGAATAGCAGGGGGAATCCCAGTAACCGAGACAGCCGCCGTAACCGTAATATCCCGGCCAATAGCCATAGCCCAATCCGCCGTAGACGCCGAATCCGCCGTAGCGGTAACCGTAGCCGTAGCCGCGAAACCCTCCGTAGCCGCCGTAGCCGCGATACCCACCGAAGCC